>JAISKN010000009.1 GCA_031260925.1 Prevotellaceae bacterium
GTTGCATTAGTGGAAGATTCACAGTTGCTGCAAGATGTGGTCGCTATCGGTTACGGCTCTCAGAGTAAGAAAGAACTTACTGGCTCTATTACGAGCGTAAAGGCGGAAAACTTCAACAAAGGCATTTCAGCAAACCCGATGGGCTTGTTACAAGGTAAAGTTGCCGGTTTGAACATTATCAAAAACGGCGGCGATGACCCTGCACAGAACTCTTACAATGTTCAGTTGCGCGGTGTTGGCAGTTTGAGTGGTATAGCAGAGCCGCTCTATGTTATAGACGGTGTTCCTGGTGGAAATCTCTCTTCTGTTAATCCTAATGACATTGAGTCGATAGACGTTCTTAAAGACGGCTCGGCTGCCGCTATTTACGGAACACGTGCAAACGGCGGCGTTATTCTTATTACTACCAAACGCGGCACTACAAGTGGCGCATTCTCTGCCGAATATTCAGGTACAGTTTCTACTGGTATGCTTACAAATGTGCCAAGAGTAATGACAGCACAGGAGTACAGAGATAATATGGTAGCAAACGGCTTAGGAATTGACTATGGCGAGAATACAGATTGGATAAAAGCAATTACCCGCACTCCAATCAGCCATACGCATACGGTTTCTATTGTTGGCGGTACGGAAAATTTCAGTTACCGCGCATCTGTGGGTTACAAATCTATTCAAGGTATGGCTTTGAAATCTGATTATGAAGAAATTAACGGACGTTTTGCAGCAAATCAAAAGGCTTTTAATAAAAGGTTGGATTTGGCTTATGATTTTGGTTATACTTCGGGTCAGAAAAATTGGGCTAATTACGACAATTTTAATCAAGCAATTCGTTCTAACCCTACAATGCCAATAACGTCTGACGATGACGCTTATGCAAAATACGGCGGATATTACGAATCAGACAATTTCTACACCCGCAACCCTGTTTCAGATATTAATCAGACAACGAATAATCAAAAAGACCAAGCCATTGTCGGCAGTGTTCGCGCCACACTCAAAATTTTGGACTGTTTAAAATTCTCAACATTCTATTCTATTCAAAATAATTCAACTTGGGTTGGTAAATATCAATTAAGCACATTGCGTGCAGTTGAAGGCAAAGACGGAAGTGCTAATCAATCTCAAGCATTCACAACTCAGCAGGTGGTAGAAAATACACTGCAATATATGAATACTTGGGGAGTTAATAATTTCCAAGCAATGATTGGACAAGGTTATCAAACGGACTTGTTTCACGGTTTTAATGCCTATAACACAAAATTTCCTGTAGATGATTATTTATATAATAACCTTGGAAAAGGCGAGGGTATTAACTCTGACATTTCCAATATGGCAAGTATGGGCAGTTATAAATATAAAGATAAACTTGCTTCATTTTTTGCTCGTTTGATGTGGAATTACGACCAACGCTATTATATTAATGCAAGTATTCGTTTTGAAGGCTCTTCAAAATTTGGTAAAGAGGCAAACCCTGTTCTTGGACCTTGGGGTATTTTTCCTGCAATAAGCGGCAGTTGGAATATCAAAGGCGAACAATTTATGAAAGATGCAAGTGCGGTTAATGACCTCAAACTGCGTGTCGGTTATGGTGTTACAGGTAATATGCCTGGCGACCATTATGCGTATGCTTCATTAGTTGGACCTTCTGACGGACGTGTATTTTCCAATGGTGAATTTATTTATCCTTGGTTGCCTATCAATGGGCAAAATCCTAAACTTCACTGGGAAGAAAAGCACGAAACAAATGTCGGTATTGATTTTGCATTCTTAAAAAACCGTTTGTCAGGTTCTATTGATGCTTATTATCGCCATACAACAGATTTGTTGATGAAATATAAAGAATCTGGAAATGCAGGTATAGACACTTGGGGTAATTATGGAATTTTGGACAATTACGGTTTGGAATTACAACTCAACGGTGTGTTGATGAAAAAGAAAGATATTGATTGGACATTAGGTTTTAACGCCTCTATGAATAAAAATATGGTGGTTAAAATGACAGGCGAAGGCGAACAGACATTTACAAATACAGGATTTATATCATCAGGGGACGGCGAAACAGGAAATTATGTTATGCGTCTTGCCGAAGGGCAGCCTATTGGTAATTTCTACGGTTGGAGTTATGCCGGCATAACCGCAGACGGCGTATGGATGTTTAACACACCTGCCGGCGGTTATACATCAAATCCGCAAGATGCCGATAGAATGATTTTGGGTAATGCTCAACCGTTTATGATGTTCGGATTAAATACAATGTTTCGCTATAAAAACTTAGATTTTACATTGAATTTCAGAGGACAAATAGGCGGATTGATATTTAACGAAACACGTTATTTCTATGAAAATACACGCGGAACGGAAAATGTGCTTAAATCTGCATTTGAAGGCGATGCCGCTTTGCTTACAGTATGGAAAACCAGCGGCGATAATAACGCATCATTACGCAAATTTTCTGATTTCTATCTCGAAAATGCAAGTTATATTAAACTAAACGATTTGACAATCGGTTATACACCTAAATTGAAAGATAGTTTTGCAAAATATATCAGCCTTATTCGCGTATCTTTTACAGCGCAAAATTTATTTACGCTTACAGGTTATAAAGGACACGACCCTTCAAGCGTAAATATGGCAGGACTTACGCCAGGCTTTGACGGACGTTCTTATTATCCAACACAACGCTCATTTAACTTGGGATTATCATTCACATTCTAAAACTTTTTAATTTAATAATATTATGAAACTAAATAAATTATTTATCGGTTTGGCTGTTTGCTGTTTAGGTTTAACTGCTTGTGATGTTGAGCCTGAGGTATATACAGACATTTTTGTAGAAGATTACTACAAAACACCTGAACAGTTTGCAACTTTGGTTGCAGGCGCTTATGGGCAACTTGTGGGCGAATACGGTTATGTATATCGCGAGGGTTTTTGGAGTTTGCAGGAATATACCTCAGACGAGGTAGTTGTTCCAACACGCGGAACTGACTGGTTTGACGCTGGTGTGCCAATCAAAATGCACACTCACACTTGGGAAGTTGATACACGCGACATTAACAACGGCTGGAGTTTTGTCTATGGCGGAGTAAGGAAATGTAATGATGTTTTGAAACTGATTACAGACCTAAAAGGCGATGACGAATCAGAATATGATGCTGTAACAAAAGCAGGTATTGCAGAAACAAAAGTGCTGCGGGCATTTTATCATTATCTTGCTTTGGATACTTACGGCAATGCCTCTATTGATGTTGGAGATGGAACAGTAACACAATCTACCCGCCAAGAACTTTTTACTTGGATTGAGTCGGAGATATTGACAAACCTGCCAAATCTTGACAGAAAAGTTCGCTACGGCTCAATGACATCTTCCGTTGCTCACACCATTTTGGCAAAACTTTATCTTAATGCAGAAATTTATACAGGCGCACCGCGTTGGCAAGATGCTTTAAATGAGTGTGATTCTGTTATTGACGGCGGTTATGGTTATGCGCTTAATGTTGATTATTTTACAGCGTTTAAAAAAGACAATGTAGGAAATCAAGAAATTATTTTCCCTGTTGTGTTCGATTCAAAATTGGCAGAAGGCAATATGTTCCATTTGATGACTTTGCATTATGTTCATCAACAAGTGTATGATTTTACAACACCAACTTGGAACGGACCTTGCACGCTTAAATCGTTTTATGATAAGTACGACAATGCAGACAAACGCAAAGCGCAATGGTTTGTTGGACCAATTCAAAAAAATGGAGTAACGCTAAAATATTCTAATGCAACGCTTGAGAATGTTGATGCAATTATTGTGCCTGAGGTAACTACAATTCAAGACCCAACGGCTGCTAACTCATTTGAGGGCGCGCGTTTTGTTAAATTTGAAATTGAGCCGGGCATTGCGCACCACGCAAGCAGCGATTTCCCGATTTTCCGTTATGCAGATATTCTGTTGATGAAAGCAGAGGCTTTGATGCGCTTAAACGGCGGAACGGCTACTCCTGAGGCGATTGCTTTGGTTAATCAACTACACGAAATTCGCGCAGGCTTAACTCCTTATAATGCAACAACATTAACTTTGCCCGAACTGCTCAACGAGCGCGGACGCGAGTTGGCTTGGGAGGGACACCGCAGACAAGACCAAATTCGTTTTGGTACATTTACATCTGGCTCTTGGGAATTTATGTCGCCCGGCGAAAGCCCAAACAAAATAATTTTCCCAATTCCGCAATGGGTGCTTGACGCTAATCCTGGTGTTTATACTCAAAATACTGGGTACTAAACGCAACGTATGTATAGACGCAAAATTTTTAATTTAATTTATATATTTATTAACATTTAATTTAATTTTTTTATGAAAAAACTTAGTTTATTTTTTGGAATTGCATTATTAGCAATGGCTTTTACTTCATGCAAACCTGACCCAGGTCCTAAACCTATTGATGTGGTAGAAGATGGTTTCTATGTTGTTGGCGAGGCTACAGCGTATTCTGACCTTTCGGTTGCAGGTGCAAACAAAACCATTATGGCAGTAGGCTTTAATGAAGTATTACAAAGCGAAGGCAACAAATCAGATGAAGAAAAAGTATCATCGGCTTGCCTACGCGAAGGAATGTATGAAAAATACGTTGCTTTGGAAGGCGGCAAACCTTTCTCGTTAGTATTGAAAGCAGGTAAAACTGAAACAAAGTACGGCGCAGAATTGGCATTGTCAGAAACATTAAGCGGAAATGATGAGCCTGCTATTCAAGTGTACAAAGGCACAATGACCGAAAATGCTACTTTACAGGTAGCAGAAAGCGGATTGTACCACATTGTACTTGACTTGAATTTGAATGGTGATTTGGCAAACAAACTCATTTTAATTGCACCTGTTGAAATGGGTGTACGCGGTTCAAACACTGGAGACGGCTGGCCATTTGTTGCTATGAGTGCATCTGCTTTCGACAAAAACACAATTACTTACACCATTGAAGACCAAGAATTTGCAACAGGCGGGTCATTCAAATTTGCTTATGGCGGTGGTTGGAAAATTCAATTAGATGCTGATGGGTTGGTTAAAGCAAATACCAATTTAGGAAAAGATATGAAACCTGGTGCAGGTAATATTGAAGTGTCGCAAGCAGGTTTATACAAAATTACATTGACTTATACACTGGCTCAAGGCGATATTTCAAAAAGTTTTTCTTATAAAGCAGAATTGACACAAGCCTCAGACCTGCCAACCGAAATGTATATGATTGGTGAAGACTTTGGTAATTGGGCTTGGGAGAGTGCTGACGTTGTTTCTTTAATTCCTGTAAATGGCGTTTCTGGTGCTTTCTGGACTGTTAAGTATTTTGATGTTGCAAGAGGTTTCAAATTCAGTTCAGTAAAAGCCTGGGGTAGCGATTTTGCAAGTTTGGGAACAAACGAAGGCGAAGGCTATGAAGTTACAGGAGGAAACGTAAATGTAACAACAGCAGGCGTTTATATGGTTTATATTGATATTAAAAACAACAAAATGGCTGTTGAACCTGCAAAAATCTATGGTATGGGCGACTGCTTTGGCGGTTGGGATTCTGAGAACGCAAATGCTTTGTTTGTTCAAAATGCAGACGGAAGAACATTATCTGTAACAGTAGCAGCAGCAGGCAATTTGCGTATCTATGCATCAAGTTCTATTAGCACGTCTGATTGGTGGACACGCGAATTTAATATTTTCGATGGAAAAATTGAATATCGCGGCAGTGGCAGCGACCAAGCAACAGTTTCTGCAACCGCAGGACAAATTGTAACGCTTGATTTCAATGCTGGAACAGGTAGCATTAATTAACTTTCAGATTTCTGAATAAATTAAAAGGCTGTCCTCTGGGGCAGCCTTTTAATTTATTCAGAAAATTTGTTTGTAAATAAAAAAAATGTAACTTTGCAGAAAAAATTTAAATGAAAAATATTATGAGAAGAATATCAAAAAAATTAAATGCTTTTAATCGTGCTTTTCGTGGTGTTATGTTCTCTGATAACGACTATTTAAGTTACATAACAAATGGGCGTTTTTCTGATAATTTATATCAGCCAATAACAGTTTTAGATTGTCGAAACAATCTAAAAAATGATTTTCGTCTTATTTCTTCCGATTTAAAATTTGCAATTAACAAAGTAAAAGCCGCAAGCAAAAAATAATTACTCTAAATAAAAAAATTGTAACTTTGCAGAAATAATGCGAATCAGGGGTTGCATTCCTACGGAATGCCCTGAATATGTGATACTTAATTTCTACCGAGCGATTCATTCCTACGGAATGATGCTGCATTTGCACCGCAATCCGTTAG
>JAISKN010000076.1 GCA_031260925.1 Prevotellaceae bacterium
TAAAATATATGCAAAAACAAATAGGTTTATAAAGAAATGCGTCCTACCTTTGCACTGAAAAACAAAGCGCGCAACGTTTTTCAAAAATCAATTAACTTTATTTATCAAACAATTTAAAATTTTTAACGTATGAAAAAAACAAAAATTTCTTTTTTAATGTTGGCTGTAATATGTTTAATATTGCAAGGATGTAACTTCTATATTGATGACTTAAAAGACCAAGGTCCTATAAAGTGGAAAGACGATAAAGCAATTAGTTTTGACCCAATTGTTCTAAAAGTCAGCGGAAATTATTACACTACTTCCTTTCATAGTCTTGTATTGCATCCCGAAAATGGGCAATCGCACGCAGGGTCTATTTTCAATGATTTTTGTAACATATTTACTTATCCAGACCCAGAACGCATACCGACTTCATATTCGAAAGTCATTGCACAAACAACATCTCAAGAGTATATTGAATCTAAAAAATATTATTATTCTGGCGGAGACACAACAAAAATATATACAGAATGCAGTAATGGGTTGAAGGCTAATAGTCTAACATTGTATTGTCCAACTAATAGAGATGTACGCTATCAAACAATTGACCTAACAATCATTTCCGGTCCATACGAGAATGAGAATTATGCTACGGGTAAACTTTATTGGGAACATACAATTACTTATGAAAACCAAAGTTATTCAAATGGAATTGTTTATGTAGGCAGTTGGACTACTGATTTGGGTGCTTTTAAGATAATACAGAATAGACCTTTTATTGGTGTGGTTTATACTTCGGGGGCATTTGTAGAGCGTAATATTTCTATGCCTAATTTAGCAACATTAAATTTTGCTGCAATACAATAATTATTAACATTTTAAAAAAAACAGATATGAAAAAAATCAATTTTATAATGATAACCATTTGTATGTTATCAATTATGGGCTGCAACCAAAATGCAGATATTGCAGCAGATAAAATCAACAGCAACCAGCCTGCCAAAAGGTATCAAAAAGTATTATTCATAGGACAGACCAAGTATTCTATGATTATGAATGCCACTGACAAGACAATAGGTTATTTTTCCGCCACACAAAATTCATTGGCAAAAGAACATCTTACAGTTTTGGGGGCAAGTGAAAAGACAGAAAATTCGTTGTTAAAAGGCGAAACCGCAGAAAATTTTTCTATTGTAAAATTTAATGGAAAAATTGCCAGCGAATTGAAAAATTTTGCTAATACTGAAAATTTTGATTTGAATAATCAGCCATTATTTGGACAGAATGTCAGTTTTACAGTTGGCAGTGCCAGCAATTCGTCAAACGGCGCAATGAGAACACCTGCAAATGACAAAGGTATTACAATGTATGTGCCTGAATTGGTAAAAATTACTTCTCCAAACATTGCAACACCAGAAGATTTGTTGCCCTATTGCTATTACAAAAATTTTGTGCTTGGTTGGAATGCAGACCCGAACAATGAAAACGGGTTAGTTGTTTTGGTTGAATGGACAGGAACAGATATGTTCGGCGAAAATTATAATGTATCAGTTCGTAATGTTGATATTGTTTCCGATAACGGCGAATGTATTTTAAACGAAAAATTGTTTGACCATATTCCGCAGGGTGCGCTTGCAAAAATATTTTTATTACGCGGGAATATCGAAACACTTACAACAATATTTGAAAATGGCGATAACGAATATAGCAATGTCGTAGCAGCATCAGTTGCAATATTACCGTTTATTATGGTTAGAAACATTGATTAAATAATGTACTACTCAAAAAATTAGCCCATAAAAATTTATGGGCTAATTTTGTTTAACAATTTCAGAAAAAAATAATTACCTTTGTTAATTAATTTTCAAACAACCCAACGCGATGCGTTGGGCTGAAATAACAATCGGCTTTCAGCCGAAAAGGTTGTACAAAAATGCAGAATACAACTTTTGCCTGAAAGGCAAATTTAATTCAGCCCAATGCGCCGCGTTGGGTATATGTAAAATTATTAACCAATGAAAAAATACATTTTTATAATCATTTCTATTTTCGCGCTGTTTATGCCTGATATTTATGTAAAAAAAGTAAATGAACAAAATGTAAATATAACTTGCGAACAAGATGTTATTGTAAGAGCAATCGAAGTTTTGGACAGCATAAATGGTTTTTAATTATTTCTTTTTTATTAATTTTTGCAGTGTTTTTATATGCTCAAACTGCATTTTTTTATCACAACAAAAACAGCACGAAAAATTTTAGTTTTCGTGCTGTTTTTCGTTCTTTTTTAACGTTTATTTTGCGTAACTTACTGCCCTTGTTTCTCTGATTACGGTGATTTTCACCTGTCCTGGGTAGGTCATTTCGTCTTGGATTTTCTTTGCAAGGTCAAACGAGAGGGTTTCAACGGCTTTGTCGTCAATCTTGTCTGCACCGACAATTACGCGGAGTTCGCGCCCTGCCTGAATGGCGTATGTCTTCACAACGCCCTCGTATGACAGCGCAAGCGTTTCCAAGTCATTGAGGCGTTTTTTGTATGCCTCTACAATTTCGCGGCGTGCGCCTGGTCGTGCGCCCGAAATTGCATCGCACACCTGAACTATTGGCGCAAGCAGAGTAGTCATTTCTACTTCGTCGTGGTGCGCCCCGATTGCGTTGCATATTTCTGGTTTTTCCTTGTATTTTTCGGCAAGTTGCATACCGAGAATTGCGTGTGGAAGGTCTGGCTGGTCGTCAGGCACTTTGCCGATGTCGTGCAGAAGTCCTGCGCGTTTTGCTTTTTGCGGGTTAAGTCCGAGTTCTGCTGCCATTGTGGCACAGAGATTTGCCGTTTCGCGCGAGTGTTGCAGCAGATTTTGCCCGTAAGACGAGCGGTATTTCATTTTGCCCACGATGCGCACAAGTTCTGGGTGAAGGTTGTGAATGCCCAAGTCAATAACGGTGCGTTTGCCGACTTCAACTATTTCGTCTTCAATCTGTTTCCGCGTTTTTGCTACCACTTCTTCAATTCTTGCAGGGTGAATTCTGCCGTCCATTACGAGTTGGTGCAGCGCGAGGCGTGCAATTTCGCGGCGGACAGGGTCGAAACCCGACAGCACAATCGCCTCTGGCGTGTCATCAACTACAAATTCAACGCCTGTGGCAGCCTCCAAAGCGCGAATATTTCTGCCTTCGCGCCCGATAATGCGACCTTTTATTTCGTCTGATTCGATATTGAAAACGGTAACCGAATTTTCCACTGCTGTTTCTGTTGCAACGCGCTGAATTGTCTGTACAATAATGCGCTTTGCCTCTTTATTGGCGGTCATTTTCGCCTCTTCCATCATTTCATTGACGAACGCCATAGCATCGGTTTTCGCCTCGTCTCTGATGCTTTCTACCAACTGAGTTTTTGCCTGTTCTGCTGAATAGCCCGAAATTTTTGACAGTATTTCAACTTCCTGTGTGTGCATTTTGTCGAGTTCGCGCTTTTTGTTGTCAATCAAAGAGAGTTGATTTCCAAGATTTTCGCGTATTGCATCAACTTCGGAAGTTTTGCGTTGCAGTTCCTGATTTTTTTGGTTTAAAGACTGTTCTTTTTGTTGAATTGACTGTTCTTTTTGGTGGTGTTTGTTTTCGATTGCAGCAAATCTTTGATTTTTTTCTACAACTTCTTTTTCGTAATTTGCTTTTAGTTCGATAAATTTTTCTTTAACTTCAAGCATTTTTGCTTTTTTGAGCGTATCCGCCTCTTCCTGCGCAAGTTTCAGAATATTGCTGCCTTTGTTTTTGTTGAAAAACGCTGTTATTCCCCAGCCTGCAAGTCCGCCGATTACGCTGGCGGTGATTATTGATATTACTATTGTATTCATTTTTTTGATTAATTATAAGTTATTAATTAAAGGTTATACTATACAAAAATGTCCGCAATTCACAATTAAAAATACTGTGAAAGCGCGGAAATTGAAAATATTTTTATTTTGTTAATATCTTTTACAAAGTGGTTTTTTCTTATTCAGAAACGAGCATATCTGCTATTTCTTTATTCATTGTATCAATTTGCAATTTTAATTCTGCATTTTCCTTTTGCAATTTATCTACATATTTGAGCATACCAACTGTAATGTTAAAACCTGCCTGTGCGATAATTGTTTGCTTGTCGTCTGTGTATTCCTGAGAGATTTTCATATAATCTGTAAAAACTTTTTCGGCTCTTATAAAATAATTTACATCTTCCTCCGACCGCACATCAATTCTCAACCCTCTGCCGATATTTACTTTTTTTTCCTTTATTTCGTATATTTCGTTCATAACGGCTAAAAGTTATTCGTTAAGCAGTTTTTCAATTTCCGTAATTTTGTTAATCATATTTGTAAAACGGCGATACTCCTCTTTTTTGTCGTCTTCCGACTTTCCTAAGGCTTTTGCTATTTTCAAAGTTTGATATTTTTTCTGCAAAATTGCATTTTCTCCCTTTAACTCTACAAGTTCTCCGCGCAATTCATCTCTCTCTTTTTCTAACTTTAAATTATTGTCTTTAAGAGAATTAAGTTGATTGCGCAACTGTAAAAAGGGATTTAAGTTTTCATTCATACAATTTCACAAAAAAGTCCGCGCAAAAGTATAAATAAATATTCTTATTTCAAAATATTTTTAAGAATTTTTTGACAAAATTAATAAAAAAGGGGTTCTTGACCTTCTATATAACAGAATATAAAATAAAAAAACCTGTCATTCCCGCGCAGGCGGGAATCCCATTTATACATTGCAGAAAGGAGATTCCCGCCTGCGCGGGAATGACACCTGTTTTTTTAGTTACTATCAAAATTTATTTTAATAGCACCTCAAAAAAATTATTAACCAAAAATATTTCTATTTTGCAATTTTCAAAGAAATGGCTAACTTTGCAAAAAATTAATTTAAAAAATAAACCTCAGTCAAAAACTTATGAAACTAAAACATTTTTTACCATTTATTGCTGCCGTTTCTTTAATTTCGTGCAGCAAAGCAGAACAAACCGAGCAAATTGGCGCGTACCAAATGCCATACACGCGCTATGACTCGCAGGAGGCGGAAATCGGCGGCGGCGCAGTGCGCGAAACGGCTTTCGATTTTGACCGCACAAAAATTGCATCAGAAGCCTCAAATCAGGAGTTTGCGGCGTTGGCGAACACCGAAAATTTTGTGTCGTGGAAGGTTACAGGCAGCGCAAACGGCATTACGCTGCGTTTCACTTTGCCCGATAACGAAAGCGGCGAAAGCGTTGGGCAGACGAGCGAAATTGATATTTTTGTCAATGGCGAAAAGGTGAAAACCGTTGTGCTAAATTCGCGTTGGGCGTGGCAATATTTTATCGACAGCGACTCCGACCCGAAAGTTGATATTACCGATTATGCGATGATGCGTTTTGACGAAGTGCATTTTTTGCTCGAAAATTCTGTGAAAAAGGGCGACATTATTAAAATTGCAAAAACGACTAATGATAATCTCGTTTGCGGCATTGATTTTATCGAAATAGAAGATGTGCCTGCGCCGATACAAAAACCTGATAACGCGCTGTCAGTCAAAGACTTTGGTGCAAAGGGCGATGGCGTTACTGACGATTGGCACGCGATTTCTGCCTGCATTCAAGAGGCTCTCAAAACGGGCAAAATCGTCTATATTCCGCAAGGCACTTTCGTAATTGATACCCTGATGAAACTTGAACAGGACGGCATCAATATTCAGGGTGCGGGAATGTGGCACACTAACCTCTATTTTGCAAACAATACCCCGATGAAAGCGGCGATTTGCGGCAACGCGAGCCATTTGCGCATCGCCGATTTTTATATCAACGGCATCAATACTTTGCGGCAGGAACGCGATAAATCGTACCGCGACCAAAAGGGAATTTGGGGAAATTGGGGCGAAAGTTCGGTTATCGAAAATATTTGGGTTGAGCATTTTGAGGCGGGAATTTGGACAGCAGGTTATGCCCACACGCCGCCCGTAAAAGCCCCGACAAACAACCTCAGAATTTCCAATGTCCGCATCAGAAATCAATATGCTGACGGCGTAAATCTCTGCGAAGGCACGTCAAACTCGGTGTTTGAACATTCGAGCGTGCGCAACTGCGGCGATGACGGCATCGCCTCTTGGTCGCAGCAGGCAAACGCAACCACGCCGCCGAACAAAAACAACACTTTCCGTTACAACACCGTAGAACTCGGTTGGCGAGCAGGCGCAATCGGAATGTTTGGCGGCAGCGGACACAAAATTTACAACTGTTATGTGGGCGAACATTCGCTTTCGGCGGGCATTCGTTTTACGGCAGATTTTCCGAGTTGGGCAATGGACACGCTGCCCGAAAACGCAATGTCAGTCAAGAATTGCGTGATTTACAAATGCGGCACAAAGTCCGATTTGTTCCATAACTGGCTCGGCGCGATTGACATTCACGGCAGCACACGTTACCCGCTCAATAATATTTCGTTTGAAAACATAAAAATCATTGAGCCGCAAACGGAAGGCATTCATATTTGGAGCGGCGGCATCAACAATCTTTCATTCAAAAACATAGAAATCATCGGCACTGCTGACGGCATTAACGACATTTCCATTGTTACAGACGAATGGCAAAAACAGAAGTTCGACTTTGAAAAACAGGTCGGCTCGGCTATTTTTGAGAACGTTACGCACGACAAATTTTATAATAATAATGA
>JAISKN010000082.1 GCA_031260925.1 Prevotellaceae bacterium
CGTTCTTCAACAGAAATTTCCTGTATTTCCTGAATGTTGTTTTCTGCCATAAACTTAAAATTTTATCTTGTAAATTATTTATAATTAGCAACTTATGAATTTTTAAGAGAACGAAATAACATTTTTTTCTTCTCTTGAAAATTTGACTGCAAAGTTAGGAAAATTTTTGATAAGTTGTTCATAAAAAATTTCTTTTGTGAACTGTTCGCTTTCAAAATGTCCAATATCGGCAATTATTAACTGATTTTCCGCCTCAAAAAAGCGGTGATACGACACGTCAGCAGTGATGTAAATATCTGCGCCACAGCGTTTTGCATCATTTATAAACTCCGCGCCCGAGCCGCCGCAAAGTGCAACTTTTGATATGTTTTTTTCTAAAAATTTTGAATGTTTTATTGCGCCGACATTAAAAATTTGTTTAATTTTTTGCAAAAAAACCTTTTCATTGAGCGCATTTCCCAACTCGCCGACCACTCCAAGCCCAGAATTTTCAAAATCGTCTTTCGGCACTAAAATTTTGAGGTTTTTCAGTCCGATTTTTTCTGCCATTCTGTAACTCACGCCGTTGCTGACTGAGTCGAAATTGGTGTGTGCAGCGTAAATCGCAATTTTATTTTCGATTGCCTTAATCAAACAGCGTTCGATGTAAGTTTTGCCTGTGATTTTCTTTAACCCGCTGAAAATCAACGGGTGGTGCGAAATTATCAAGTTAAAACCAAGCGAAACCGCCTCGTCAATCACGCTCTCGGTGATGTCGATACAGAGCAGCGCACCGCGAATTTCGGCGTTTTCATCGCCAAAAATCAGCCCCGAATTGTCAAAATCTTCCTGCAAGCCAAGCGGCGCAAAAGTTTCTAAAATCTTTGTTATTTCTTTTAATTTTGGCATTTCTTTTTAATGTAAAATGTAGAATCTATAATGTAAAATTTTTTTGCAAATTTAGTGTTTTTTTTGCAAAGTTATAATTATATTTTTCACAACTCTTCAAACTTTACCAAAAAATTACCACGCAATTTTTCAAGCAAATCATCATAAAATTTATTTTTGCAACTAACTGTAAATTCGCAAGTTAGAGAAAGATTTTGAACTAAAACTTTAAGTTCGTAGTCCTTAATAATTTTCATAACAAACTGCAAATTGTCGTAGTTGCAGGCGATTGAAAGTGTTTTTTCGATGTCGATTTCTACAATTTCGGCGTTTTCAATGGCGTTTGCGGCGGCGTTTTTGTAGGCGGAAATCAAGCCCGAAGTGCCGAGCAAAGTGCCGCCGAAATAACGCACTACAATTATCAAAATATCTGTCAAATCATTGGAATTTATCTGCCCAAGAATTGGCTTGCCTGCCGTTCCCGATGGCTCGCCGTCATCATTTGCGCGAAAATCAAGCCGCTCAGCACCAAGCATATAGGCATAACAAACGTGGCGAGCATCAAAAAACTCCTTGCGCTTTTTTTTCACCTCTTCCAACGCCTCTTCGGCAGTTTTCACAGGCATCGCAAAAGCAAAAAACTTGCTGCCTTTGTCCTTAAAAAGCCCTTCAGAAAAAGATTTTATGGTGAGGAAAGTATTCATTTGTTTGTTATTTGACTAAAAAATCAAAATTTGATAATGCACCTTAAAAAAGCCGATTGACGATTGGCTTTTTTAATTTATTGCAAAAGTACAATTTTTTTCCTGTAAAAAAGAAAGCCCGCGAAAAATTTTGCGATTTTTCTATGATATTGTGATATTTCAAATATTTTTGTACTTTTGCACTTTCAAAAACAAAAACTTTATGGAAAATAATAAAAAATAACAGCAAAAAGCCCGAGAGAACGCCCAATAGCCATTTACTGTATTTTTACGACTGTACAACCCTCTACATACAAGAAATAGTTATTAGCCGCTTTCATTAACAGTACAAAAGTACAACAATATTTTTTATCAACCAAATAAAATTAAAAATTTAACATTTTTTATAATTTCAATAATCAAAAATAAATAATTATCTTTGCACTTTCAAAAAAACAAAAATATGGCAAAAATTAAAGAAGACGAAAAAAATATTTACTTGGAAGATTATATAATTCCAAAAGGAATGGAAAAGGAAGATTTGAAAGCACGAGAAAATATTGTTTGGGCAATGCTTGGTAAATGGCTTTCAAATAATCCATTAAAACGAAAGAAAAACATTGATTTGAAGGACTTTATATATTTGCGGTTTGATGGAATGCAGGAAACTGTGAATAAGGCAGCGAGAAATTACAAATCGACAATGGCAGTTTATAGTTTAGATTATTTTCTTGAAAATGCAGTCAAGACAGGCACTGACGAGCCAAAATCGAAACGGCAAGCAGTATTTGCTAAAATACTGATAATGAATGCAACAACAAATGAATTTTTGCCTTATTTTGAAAAAATAAAAATGCTTGTTGGAATTACAAAGCAGAAAAAAGATGCAAAAAAAATACAATATTCAATTACAGCAATAGAACCTGAATAAAACAAAAAAAATCTTTTAGATTTACGCCGCAAGTCGTGCATTGCTACTAAAAGATAATTTTATTGACCACAAAATTACAACAATATTTTTTATCAACCAAATAAAATCAAATATTTAACATTTTTTATAATTTCAATAATCAAAAATAAATAACTATCTTTGCACTTTCAAAAAAAATAAAATAATGCTTATAAAATAAACAAAAAACGTGTGTAAATCACACAAAATTAGAAATATAAAATAGCGATTTGCTGTTATTCTTGAACTCCCTTTACCACCTTTAACCCGTTGGGTTAATCACTTCGAGAATAAGTTTAGTAAAACGCCGCTGTGTGCGGCGTGGAACGGCTTATTAGAAGTGATAGGCGTGGTAACCTTGGAGTTCAGACAGGTTGTTTCACGCTATTTTTATTTGGCAAAAATTGAAAAAAAATCGACGACGGGAAAACCGCCACAATATATAAAACAGAAATCGTAACTGTTCCCATAAAAAACTGCGAAGTGAAACTGCAAAAACACTCAAAAATAGTGCAGAAAGAGCAGAAACTTTTAAAACGGGCAAGACCTACAAAGCCCAAAGAGTAGGAAAAAAATAATAAGTCTGTTAAAGGGCAGACGTTAAACAAAATTTAATATGGAAATTTTTAAAAAACTAAATTTTATGTTGCTACTTATATTCAGTATGGCAACTTTTTCATTTAACTCTTGTGATACCAATAAAAACAAGATGAAAAAAGAAAATGAAAATTTAATGAAGCAACTTACTCGTGATGAAAGCGTATTAATTAATGGTGTTAAGTGGGCAATAAGCAACGTAGGAGCACATAGTCCAACAGATTATGGGGAAAAATATAATTGGAAAGATGCAAAAGCATCTTGTCCTGCTGGGTGGCGATTACCAACACAAGAAGAATTACAAACCTTTTAAATTCTGGAAGTGTATGGAAAAATGTAAATGGTGTTAATGGTAGAATTTTCGGTACAGGAGATAATATTATTTTTCTACCTGCTGCAAACGACGGCAGAAGTATTGACGGGTATAGAAAAGATGCTGGTCGCTATTGGAGTAGCGAAGGATTGGGAGATTCATTTACCTTTATTTTGGGATTTGATAACAATACAGTTACAGAGGACTGCATTTTTAACCTTGGCGAAAGTTATACTGTTCGCTGCGTAGCAGAATAATTTATTTTTCTGAACAATGATTTTTTAAATTAAAGTTTAGAAAAAACACTGTTCGCGCTGATTTGTACAATCGGCGCGTTTTTTTTATACAGTTCGCAAAATGAGGTTTGGTTATATGTGTAATATTCTGCTACTGATGTGTTAAAAAAATTATTGCCCCCAATAATAAAAAAAGTTGTATATTTACCGAAAATTTTTTATTGTTTGAAAACAACATTTTTTGTACATAAGTGGATAAACGCAGATTATCAATTAATAATCTGCGTTTATCTGTCCAATCTGTGTCATCTGTGTGCTTTTTGGACACTTTTCAAAAACTCTCCGTAAAATAAACCCTCCGCACTCTCGGCGAAATTGATGTGAGAATTTCGTAGGGGATTGTGCCGAGTTGTTCGGCGATTTCGGAGAATGGGCGTTGTTCGTTGAAAATCACCACTTTATCGCCCTCTTTTGCGGCGATTTCGGTAACATCGAGCATAAGCAAGTCCATACAGATATTGCCGATAATTGGGGCGCGTTTGTCGTTTATGAGCATAAAACCTGCGCCGTTGCCAAGTCGGCGATTGATGCCGTCTGCATAACCGAGCGGCAGCAGCGCAATTTTTTTGTCCTGCTCTGCCCTGCCCTTTCTGCCGTAACCTATTGATTGTCCAGCACTTACGTTTTTTATTTGAATAATTTTTGTAGAAAGCGAACAGACATTTTTCAATTTTTCATTCGTAATTCGTAATTCGTAATTCGTAATTGCTCCCACTCCCCAAAGCCCAATTCCAAGCCGCACCATATCAAACTGATATTCCGAAAAACGCTCAATGCCTGCGCTGTTTAAAATATGTCTGAAAAACTTGTAACTGATTGATTTTTCGAGTTTTGCAGTGATTTCTTCAAAAAGTTTTATCTGTTGCAAAGTAAAATCGTTCATTTCGGGCGTATCTTCGTCTGCGGCTGCAAGATGCGAAAAAACAGAGGTAATTTTGAGTTCATTTTGGGAATTAAAGAAATCAATAATTTTGTTAATGTCCTGATTTTCAAAGCCCGCGCGGTGCATTCCCGTATCAATTTTGATATGTACAGGATAATTTTTTACGCCGAGTTTTTTTGCAAAATCAGAAATATTTTTCAACATCGAAAACGAGCAAATTTCGGGTTCGAGGCGGTATTTGAAAAGGTGATGCAGCGCAGACGACATCGGGTTTAGCACCATAATCGGCATTTCCACGCCGCACTGCCGCAACTCCACGCCTTCATTGACAAACGCCACGCCGAGATAATCGCAGCCGTAGTGCTGCATTGCGAGCGCAACCTCCACCGAGCCGCTGCCGTACGCAGACGCTTTCACCATACACATCAGTTTGGTGGTCGGGTTGAGTTTGGAGCGGAAGTAGTTGATATTGTGGAACATAGCATCAAAATTTATCTCCAAAACCGTGTCGTGAGGCAAAAGTTGCAGATACATTTTGACTTTTTCGGGCGAAAATTCGGGTGCAATTTTGAGCAAAATCGCTTGATTTTTGAAAGAATT
>JAISKN010000256.1 GCA_031260925.1 Prevotellaceae bacterium
AATATCGTTAATTTCCGTGCAGAAAATGGTGCTTTTGGTGCGCGGAAAGAACTTTTGAAAGTGCCGAAAATGGGTGCAAAATCGTTTGAACAGTGCGCAGGTTTTATTCGTGTGGAAAACTCCGAAAATCCGCTTGACAACAGCGCAGTTCACCCAGAGCGTTATTCTTTGGTAGAAAAAATGGCGAAAGACTTAAACACAACCGTTCAGGAGTTACTGATTAACAAAGAGTTACGCAAACAAATTGTTCTGCAAAAATATGTTGATGAAAATATTGGGCTGCCGACATTGACCGACATTGTGAAGGAACTCGAAAAGCCGTCACGCGACCCGCGCTCAGAAATCACCGTCTTTGAGTTCGACCCGACTGTGAAAACCATTGCGGACATTCGTGTCGGAATGACGCTGCCCGGAATTGTTACCAACATCGCCAAATTCGGCGCGTTTGTGGACATCGGCGTACACGACAACGGCTTAATTCACATCTCGCAAATGGCAAACCGCTTTATCTCCGACCCAACCGAAGTGCTAAAACTGCACCAGCAAGTTATGGCAAAAGTGATTGAGGTAGATTTGCAGCGCAAACGCATTCAGTTGAGTTTAAAGTGATTTTGGGGGAACACAGATTTGCGCGGATATAAACCTGTTAAGTTTTAAAAACTTAACAGGTTTTTTATGGAGCAGATTACGCAGATTTAATAGATAAACGCTGCTAAAATTGGGAAATAAAATCAACAATACACTTCACAAAGCCCTCCATTAACGGCAAATCAGGATTTGCATAAGTTGCAAGTTGCGCCGTTTGTTCGGTTACGGCGCAGGTTTTGAGAACGTGGTTCATATTTTCAACCTTGCAGAGCGTTGATTTCGGGTTTGCAGAATGTAACAAATCTGCCTGATTTTCAGACACTTGAATATCTGTTGTGCCTTGAATTATCAAAATCGGAATATTCAGTTTTTTGATTTCGTCCTGCGGGTTGTATTTTAACCACGAAATCATATACGGCTGCACGCTTGGGCGAAAAAGCGAGTAAAGCATTTGCGGCACATTTTCAACCGTTTTGCCTATTTTCAAACTGTCTAACATTGGAAAAACCATATCTTTAACGGCTTGCGGTTGTGCCGAAATTTGCTCTTTAATAATTTCATCGGCAGAGATTGCAACGCCCGAAATTGAAATATATTTCGCAACTTTCGCGTTATTTTCGGCGGCAACAAGTCCAATCAAAGCACCTTCGGAATGTCCCGCGACAATGATTTGAGAAAATCTTTTGTCTTTTGCCAACGTGTCGATAAAACTTTTCACATCATTTATATAATGCTCAAAACGCAAGTCAATTTCTTTGCTGCCTGCTTTTTTGCTTTCTGCGATGCCCCGTTTATCAAAGCGCAAAGTCGCAATATTATGATTTAACAAACTGTCTGACAGCATTTTAAAAGCATTTGTCTGCATTTGCGGCTGATTGCAATTTCTGTCTGTTGGTCCCGAGCCTGCGATTAGTAGCACCAAAGGTGTTTGTTTAGAAGTCTGCGAAAGGGTCAATGTGCCGTAAATATCGCCTGTTGCGGTATGCAAAACAAAATTTTCTTCCTGCGCTAAAAGCAGCGAAGAAAAAATCAGTAAAATAAAGAGAATAATGTTTTTCATTGTATTGTAATTTTATTAATTGTAAAACTTTTCCAAAGTTTAGAACTTTGGAAAAGTTATTTTATTTGATTATTAATAAGTTCAATTAATTCTTCTGAATTTTTGCAACTGAATATAAAAATTTTATTTTCAGTTTTTACCACAAATCTATTTGTAGAATTTGTTGCATACATTTGAAATTTGCCAAATTGCGAATTTTCAAATTTTCCGAGATAACCAAATAAACCTCCTGAACCAAAAGTTCTTACTGTATTTTCAAAATCGCCTTTTTTTATTTTTCTAATTTCTGAAATTTCGTTAATTGGAATTTCAATTTTTCCTTTTATTTGTCGAACAACAAGATTTTCGTTATCAAAATTAATTTTTGTAGGCATATAACAAAAAGGAATAATTAACAAGACAGGCAATAAATAAACAAATATCAAAGAAAATAAAACTAAACCGTGATTTTTGCCTTTTAATTTTTGCCGTTGTGTAAATTTTATAATCATACTGACAGAAATTGCAAAAACAATTACAAGCGTTAAAATTGTGATAATTATTGTTGTTGTGTCCCAATTACAAATAAATTCTGTCATAAAATTTTATTGTTTATTGTTTCAATTACTAAATCTCTATTTTCACAACTGAAAACGTAATTTTTACCATTTTTTAATTGAACTAAAAATGCTTGCGAAAAATCGCCTACATAAGTCGAGTATTTGCCTATTTGGGCATTTGAAAAAATGCCCAAATAGCCGCCATACCCGCCGCTTCCAAAAACTCGAATGTCGTATTTGGAAAATTTATGAGGTGTAATACTTTCGATATTGTCAAAATAAATAACTATTTTTCCGAGTACTCTTTTTAGTAAAATGTGGCCTTCTGTTATCTGAATAGAAACAGGCGCAATAAAAACAAAACCCAATGCAAATGCAATCAGAAAAATGATAGCAATACGCCCACTATTATGGTCAGAATAAATTGAATTTATCAATAAAATTTCTGCGCCAATCATTATGATTGCAACAACAACAGTAACTATTTTTACTGTCAAACTCCATTTTACATTAAAATTCCTCATCTGAGTTAATTCCAAGATTTTGTGCAAGTTGTGCAATTTCTGCATTAGTGTAATCGTTTAACAATTCAGTTTGCAAAGATAGTAAATTTTTTTCTTTACACAAAAGGTAGAAATTGCGTAGGCTTTTTGTAAGTTTGGTAATATTTTCCGCTGAAAAACAACAAAATACAGGACATTTGTTGTAAGCCCGCGCCAATGATATTTTAATAAAATCTGCGCAAATCTGTCTAATCAGT
>JAISKN010000261.1 GCA_031260925.1 Prevotellaceae bacterium
TATGAAAACCAACGATGAAAGTATCTTCTTGTATTATTGAATGATAATAAAATAAACCGTACATAATATATTGATTTTTAATTGTTTAAGATTTTTTTAAATTCTTCGTTTTCATTTCCAAAATAAAGTTCAAAAACCAAATCGTCAATTTCTGTTTTGAGTTTTGCCTGTTCATCAAAATCTATTGCTTCAAGATTTTTTAGTTCTTGTAATGTAACTGCTTCTTGGTTAAAAATCAACCCATTATCATAATATTTTTCAGCAATTAGTTTTTTTACAAAGTCTGTTTTTTCTTTGATTGGCAGTTTGTAATCTTTATTATTAAATGTAACGGTGATATTGTTACTAACAACTTCAATATTTTCAAACTTTTGTATTGTAAAACTTTTGAAATCAACCAAATCGTAAAGCGTAACTTTTTCCAAGTCAAGCATTTTTTCGGTTAAATCAATTATTTTATCTTTCATTGATTGATTCTCAGGAGTGATTTTTGGAATACGAATGAAGTTCTTAATCGAAGATAGCCCAACTAAAAATGATTTTTCATTTGCCATTTTAAGATATTTTTCCAAAATATAAGCATTTATCGGACTTCTCAACAATGCAAATAAAAACAAAATTATATTTTTATTATGTGAGGCAATACTGTAAATACTGAAATTTGGCAAAACATTTTCTTTTTCAGTGTAATAAAATCCATTTGAATTTTGATAACGCCAAACAATTTTATATTTTTTATTTAATGTAAGATTAATATTTTGACTGCCTTGTGCTGTTTTTATTCTGTTTGCTTTATCAAAATAACCATATTTTTGAATTGAAAAATATTTTTTATTCAGTCGTGGAATTAGATAACAATCCGCATTATCAGGTTTTACATCAATTATTTTTTTATTTTCAATATTAATATTTCCGTCAATAGTAATTTCATCATAATTATTCAATACTATTTTTCTATATTCTTCTATAGATAAATTTTTTTGTGAATATGTTTTTAACAATTTAAGTGTTAACCTATTTTGCTTAATATAATTCCAATTCTCCACATTTTCTAACAGTTCTGACTGCAAAATATATCTTACCTTGTCTTTTCTTTTTCCATTGAAATAAATTTTAAAACTTTCGTTTTTTGTTGCATCATATTGCTTAAATGTGGTAATTTCAACTTCGTGATTTTTTTCAGGTGTTTTTTTTGTTACAACAAAAATTAAAGAGGAGGTAGCAACAGTATTTTTTTGCGCCAACCCTCTACCCACAAATACATTTCCTTCAAAAGTTGTAAGTTTATCAATAGTAACATTTTTTGCTAAATGATAGCGCAATACATCTAAATCGCCAGCGGCAAGCATTGTTTGCGGAATAATATAGCACATTTTTCCTCCTTTTTTGAGCAATGCCAAAGATAATGCAATAAAAAACGCATATAAATTTGGTTTTGGAGAGTATGTTTTTATTCTTCCATTGGGAACTGTATTAAGATTTACTCCATAAACATCACTCATTGAAATTGAGTTATATGTTTTATCTCTCATACTTCCTATAAATGGAATTTTTAATTTACTGCTACAAGAATTATAATCAACATACGGCGGATTTCCAACCACAAAATCAAACCGCAACCTCTCGCCGTTTGTGCCTTGCATTGACTCTATCAGTTCTCTCAAATTGTCATCATCGCGCATAAATGAATCGTAGCCCAATTCATTTTTAGAAAATAACATTGGAAAATCAATATCGGGATTTGTTGCACCAATTCCAGCATCAAGAAATTCGGAAATACTGTCTTTTGTTTTGAAAACTTTTATTTTTTCATCAATCGGATTTTCAAAATTATCATTGATAATCAAAGGTAACAGTTTCATTAAAATGCTCATTTCGGCAAGATATAACGGAAATTCCTCTATATCAAGCCCAAAAACATTATTGCTGATTATTTTTTCAATTTTTTGCGCCTCTGTTTTTGTAAAATCATTGCCGAAACTCTCAATAATAGCATCAACAGCAGAATAAAGGAAAGTTCCTGCACCACAAGAGGGGTCAATTATTGAAATTTTATCTTGTTGATTTTTAATTTCTTTCGCTGTATAACCAACTTCTTCGAGCATAAAATTAACTACGTCAGGGTCAGTAAAATATTGCCCTTTGTTTTCGCCGTACAAATCTTTCAAGTAGTTCTCATAAATAAAACCAAAAATTTCATTTTTCAGATTGCCGAAATTGTATTTGTCAATAAAAATAAGATTATCAAGCCAAGGAGAAATATCATCAATAATTAAATCTGTTGTTAGATTACTAAATAATTGCTTATTAATATCTTCCTGTTCTTTCGCAAATGGTTTGTAAATATGAGAAGAAACATAATCAGCAATCATCCTAATTTTACCTAAAATTGATTGATAATTTTCTTTGTCATAAATGTATTTGCTTATTAGTTTAAAGAGTGATTTATACCAATTTGTAAAATTTTTGTAGTTATTATCAACAATTACCTTAAACAAAATAAACTGAATGAGATATGAATACGAGGTTTCAAGTGCTTTTTTATCGTCAAAATTTGCAAAAGTGCCTCTTGCCCGCATTTTTACCATAAATTTACGGATAAGATTGGTGGTGTCGTCAAAGAAAATTTTACGGTTTTCGCTGTCGTTTAAATCAAGTTTTTCCTCAAAAAGTTGCAGTTGTCCTGTTGGGTTAAAAATACCTGAGTAATAGTGTTCTGGCTTAATATAATCATTCCAGAAAATCAGAAATTCTTTTGTTTTTTCCAAAATATCAGCCAAAAGAAAATGCGAATATTGCCCTGCCCTGTAAAACCGCCACTCGTTGCCATCTGTCAAAATGCCGTATTGCTTGCTGTAATCAAGTTGATAGCGGAAAAGTTGTGTTATGCCTTCCTTAATTCGTCCAAAACATTTTACTTCCACAGGAATTGTAACATCATCGGCAGCATAAATCACAAAATCGGGGCGACCTTCTTTTTTCTTTTCAGTATCGTGCGTGAAAGTGAGAAATTTGCCTGTTTTTTTTGCTGTCTCCTGCAAATGCAGCAATTCTGGTGATGTTAAAACGTCTTTGACAAACGAATGTACGCCGCTGCCAATTTCCGAAGTTTTGTAATCTTCAGAATTGGCACGCCATTTTTCCTGTATTTGATTGATAGTTAGCATAATTTATTATTTTTTTAATTCCCCAAAATTTTTTCCAAGTCGTATTCTGTTTGCACTAAAATCTGGCGGGGCTTGCTGCCGTCTGCGCCGCTGACAATGCCTGCGGCTTCGAGTTGGTCGATGATGCGGGCGGCGCGGGCAAAACCTACTTCGAGTTTGCGCTGTATGTTGGAGGCAGAGGCAACGCCTGTGCGCACAATCAGCCGCGCCGCCTCGTCAAAGAGCGAGTCGCGCTTGCTCATATCAATTCCGCCGCTAAAATCGCCGCCGCTTTCGGGAGCGTCAGGCTCAGGCAGTTCAAATGCCGTTGGGTAGCCTGTCTGGTCGCCGATAAAATGCACTATGCGCTCAACTTCTGGCGTATCTACAAAGGCGCACTGAACGCGGGTCGGCTCGTTGCCCTGCGAAAAAAGCATATCGCCGCGCCCGATTAACTGCTGCGCGCCAGAGCCGTCAAGAATGGTTTTGGAATCAACGCCAGACGACACTTTAAAGGCAATTCTGGCAGGGAAATTCGCTTTAATCACGCCCGTAATGATATTCACGCTGGGGCGTTGCGTGGCAATAATCATGTGCATTCCAACGGCGCGCGCAAGTTGCGCAATGCGAGCAATCGGCATCTCAACTTCTTTGCCTGCTGTCATAATCAAATCGCCAAATTCATCGACAATTACCACAATATAAGGCAAAAATCGGTGTCCTTTTTCTGGGTTGAGATGGCGCGAAATAAATTTTTCGTTGTACTCTTTAATATTTCTCGCGTGAGCAAGTTTGAGCAAATCGTAACGGCTGTCCATCTCTTTGCAAAGCGAGTTTAACGTTTTTTTAACTTTTTCAACGTCAGTAATTACAGGCTCTTCTGTGTCGGCAAGTTTGGCAAGAAAATGGCGTTCAATATCTGCGTAAATATTAAACTCAACTTTTTTGGGGTCAATCAGCACAAATTTCAGTTCCGCAGGGTGTTTTTTGTAGAGCAGAGAAGTGATAATGGCATTTAATCCTACGGATTTTCCCTGTCCTGTTGCGCCTGCTACGAGCAAGTGCGGCATTTTGCAGAGGTCGAACATAAACACTTCGTTGGTAATTGTTCTACCCAATGCCACAGGCAGTTCGTAAGCCGATTCCTGAAATTTTTTCGAGGCGATTGTGTCAAACATTGACACAATTTTCGGCGTAATATTTGGCACTTCGATGCCGATTGTGCCTTTGCCCGGAATTGGCGCGATAATTCTGATGCCGATTGCTGCAAGCGACATCATTATATCGTCTGCAAGGTTGCGGATTTTGTTAATTCTGACACCTTCCGCAGGCACAATTTCGTACAAAGTAATTGTTGGACCAATCGTTCTAAAAATCTGCTTGATGCCGATACCGAAAGTTTTTAGCGTTTCCACAATTTTTTTCTCGCGCTCGGTTTTATCTTCTTCGGCGATATTTTGAGTTGGGTATTGTTTCAAAAGCGAAATTTCTGGAAATTGATAGTGCGACAAATCGGCGCGCGGGTCGTATGGCGGCAAATTTTCTACATTTTCAACCGTTTTTTTCTCCTCTCTTTCAAAATCTGTTTCGGGTACAGGCTCAATCACCTCTTCTTCATTTTGTGCATCTTCAATAATAATTTCACCTGTTTTTTTCGGAGTTTTTTTGTCATTATCAATTTTAAAATCAACCCATTCTTCAGGCACGATTTCATCGCCGATTTTGACGCTTTTTTCATCGCCGTTATTTTTCTTTTTCCTAAAAGAAAATTTTGGTTTTTTATTAAAATCTGTCTCTGACGATTTTACCAATATTTTTTTCATAAAAGGAATTGTGCTGCTGAATGCGATTATCAAAAAGATAAATGCAGAGCCGAAAATCACTAAAACTGTTCCGAAATTAGTATTTTCATCTAAAAAATTGCGCGCAGAAATGCCGAACTCACCGCCGTATTTCAATGCTGTGCTGTTTGCAACAATATTATCAAAAACAAATGCGCAAAAGACTGATACCCAGAGAGTTAAAAAAGAAAGTAAAAGGAACGATTTCCATATTTTAATTCTTTTAATTTTTATTTTATATATCGGAGTTTTATCAATTCTATCAAGTCCTATCAGTTTTATTGCGAGCGCAAAACCGAATGCGAGCATAAAAAACGCGCCTAATCCAGCCCATTCATTGATAAATTTACGCCCAATAACCGCGCCAGCATAGCCGCACATATTTTCTATTTTTTCTATTTTATCATTATTTGAGTTCCCATTGCCCGATTTTATTTTTTTCATTTGGGTCTTAATATAGGCAATCTCGTTGCCGTTGGCGGTTTTTAGTTTAATTACAAGCCCCTCATACTTTTCAAGCCGCTTATTATCATCTTCGCTGTTAAAAAGGTACGAAACCATTGATACGCTGCTGAATGCCAAAAACAGCATCAAACAACAGCCTACAACGATTTGAAATTGTCTGTCTGATAAAAAACCGAAATATTTTCTTTTTTTAGTCATAATATTTATTATTTCAAGATTTCACGCTACGCTATTTCAAGATTTTAAATTTCAAAATTTCGGACTTGCCTTTTGAAATTTTGGAATATGAAATTTGAAATGCGTTATTTTCCAACTGCAAAATTAGATATTTTTTTGGAATAATTTTACAAATGTAAAACAAATTTTATCAACTACTTATTAACGCGCCTTGAAATGTCCATTTTTAAGAAAATAAAAAGCAAAATTGTGAATGCCAGCAGCGAACTTCCGCCGTAGGAGAAAAACGGCAGCGGAATACCGATTACAGGCATTATTCCAAGCACCATTCCAACGTTGATTACGAGGTGGAAAAGGAAAATTCCCACCACGCAATAGCCATAGACCCGCGACTCAATTTTCGTCTGCCGCTCGGCAATGGAAATCAGCCGAAACAGGAACACCGCGAAAAGCCCGATTACAAGCGCGCTGCCCCAAAAACCAAGTTCCTCGCCGATTGTGCAAAAAATAAAATCGGTGTCCTGCTCAGGCACATATTTCAGTTTCGTCTGTGTTCCCTGAAAAACTCCTTTGCCGAGAAAGCCGCCAGACCCAATCGCAATTTTTGCCTGATTGACGTTCCAGCCTGCGCCTTTCGGGTCGTTTTCCATTCCGAGCAAAACCTTAATGCGCTTTTGCTGGTGAGGCTGTAAAATATCGTCAAAAATATAATCAACCGAAAATGAATAGCCGACAAACACCGAAAGCAAAAATGCAATCAATAAAAACTGTTTTTTATTATGTGCAAAATAACTGTAAATCAGAAAGATAACAAAACTTCCTGCCAAAAGCAGCGCAATATAAACAAAATCTATTTTAAAAATAAAAATATGAACAAGTGCGGCTAAAAGATAAATTCCTGCAAAAACCAGAAAAATATAGCGCGCAGTATTTTGATGTTCGCGTTTGGTTTGATTTTTCCAAAAGAAAAACGCAACGATTAATGTAATATTTATTGCAAGAAATTTTCCGAGCGAACTTGTTTCTACTCCAAAAAGCGGACTGTTTGAATATAAAACCGTTACTACAAAAAGCAAAATCAACAAAAAACCAGACACAAGCACAAGCGGCTGCAAGCCTTCGCGGTAGAGCATCAAAATTATTGCAAGAAAAACCAACGCCGTGCCTGTTTCGCTTTGCAGCAAAATTATCGACATCGGCAAAAAAATTATTGCGCCTACAATCAGCGTTTTATACATTGCGCTTTTGAATGTAAAACTGTATTCGCCGAAAAGTCTTGCCAAAGCCAAAGATGTGGCAAATTTGGCAAATTCTGCAGGCTGCACCGAAAATGCGCCGAGTTGCAGCCACGAGCGCGAGCCTTTGATGTCCGTTGCAACAATCAGCGTGAAAATCAACAAAATTATCACCGCGCCGTAAATAAAATATGCCAAAGTTAAATAATTTTTGGTGCTAATCATTAGTGCCATAAAGGCGGTTGCCAAACTTATTCCAATCCAAATTAACTGCATTCCTGAGCGGTAACTGAAATCTAAAATTGATGTTTGTCCCTCGCCGTTGCTCGCAGAATAAATGCAAAACCACCCGAAAAATACAAAAAGCAAGTATAAAATCAGGGTTGGCTTGTCAATATATTTAAAAATGATTTTCATTCGTAATACGTTATTTTTCTTTCAACCAAAAGGTTGTTTGTGTCGTGGTCGAACATTCTCACCCAATTTCCGTGCCTGTCAAATTCGTAGTAAAAATTGTATGTTTCGCTTGGCGTTTTTGATTTTAGACTGTTGAAAATTTCCTTTCTAACCAAAAATTGGCGGGAATTATAGATGTAAATTGATTTTGAGTTTAAGTTGAAATAATTTTTTGTAACCTTCTGCAAAAGATTATAATCGTATTCGTAAAAAATTTCCATTATTGTTTTGCCGTTTAATGTTTCCTCCATTTTTGTTGCCTGCATATCTTTATTAAAATATATAAAATATTTATAAATTGTGCCATCAGATTTAACATTAATGAAAGTTTCGTATTTTACGCCTTTCGTATATTGCAATTTAGGATTCCAATAACATATTCGATAGAAAAGTTTGTTGCTGTTGTCAAACTGAAATTTATAGTCGTACTCTTTTGTTTCAATTACGCTGTCGTTTTCAGAAATTGTTTGAGTATAACCATTTACTCTTTGGCTTTTACCATAAGAATATTTATATGAATAATTTTGTTTTCTCAAAGTATATGTAGAATCGCGCCATTCCTTTGAATAAATATCATATTTTTTTCCTTTTTTGAGATTAAAAACAATTTTTGTTTCCGTATTTTTTATTAAATCGGTTTCAAAAACAATATTTTTGTTGTAAATGAATCTTTTATGACAGCAATCGTGTTTTATTTCGACAATATTTGTTGCCGTATCAAACGCCAAAAAGTAATTTTGAAAATGCCAATTTTGTTTAGTTTGACGGTAAATTTTTGTAAAAATATAACTGTTTGTATCGGTTACATAAGTTATATTTTCGATGGTTTTGACTTTGCCGTAGATTTTGTTATTCTCAAAAATAGACGTACCGCCAACCAAGCGTGAAATATCTTTGCCGTTTTGCGCCGCCGCCGAAATGCTGATAAAAAGCAATAAAATTAAAGTTCTTGTTTTCATATTTTTCAGTTTTTAAAATTAATGCAAAATTAATGTTTTTTTTGAAAAACACAAAGCAGCCTGTTAGTTCTTTTTCTAATTGGTGTTAAATTAGAAAACAGGTGTCATTCCCGTCCCCGCGTAGGCGGGGAACTCGGGAATCCCATTTGTACATTGCAGTAAGGGGATTCCCGCCTGCGCGGGAATGACAGGTTTCTTTAATTGCTTTTCTATTCTTGCTAATTTAAAAAACTAATAGCACCTCATTAATTATGTGAATTAAGGGGTGCATTCCTACGGAATGCGTTGTTGGTGTTACACTTAATTTCTACCGAGCGATTCATTCCTGCGGAATGATGTAATTTTTGCACCGCAATCCGTTAGGATTGCATCGTTCGGTAGAAAAAAACAGAAATAAGCCTAAAAAGTTAGGTGTCATTGCGGGCTTGACCCGCAATCGTCTGAAATAGTAATAAAAAGCGATTGCGGGTCAAGCCCGCAATGACACGAGAATTTTATTTTTTGTCGTCAATTTACAACGTACTATTTTTATAATATACTGAAACTCAACATTTAACACATATCAATTATATTCCTAATTCAATATTTTCTTTTAACAACGTATGGCAGATGGTCGGATAATACTACGCTCTTAACTGATTTTTGCAACTCACTTTCTATTTTTAAATGTGTAACCAAAAGCAACACCTACTCCAAATGGCATAAACCAAAATTTTGCATTTTCATTATCAGTAAAAGTTACTGCGCCGTATGAAGTAAAAGACGGTATATAAGCAATTTTAAAGAAAAAGCCGCCTTTTTCTCTTTGATAACGATAACCAACTCTAATCGGAACAAACCATTCGTTGTTGGTATAGGAACTTTCTAATGGGTGATGAAATAATTCCAAATCATACAAAAAACCAACTCCCAATTCAAAATGATGATTTTTTCCATACAAATAGTTGATTTCTGGGGCAAAAGTAATAGAAGAGCATATAGCATTAACATAATGTCTCAGGAAATAACTTACCCCAAAATTGAAAGATAATTTATGTTTTTCTTTTAATTTTAGCGTATAGTCATATCCTATACTATAAAAATTAATATAATTTCCAAAACCCTCCACATATATTGTATGTTGTCCTGCTTGTGTTTCTTCGTCATCGGAATTATCAATGCCTTTTTTTTCTGTAAGAATTATTTTATTTTTAGACGTTTTTTCTAATTGTTGTATAATTTCAGTGTATTCTTGTTGTGTATTATTGGCAACCACCGTCTTAATATGTCCATAATTCGGATTAAGTTTTTGAAAAACAGAATCAACAGTGCCATTTTCGTAAAGTATTACAAAAACAAACTCTTTGTCTTGCTTATATATGCGCCCATTGTGTTTGTCTATTTTTCTGTATTTTACATACTTTTCACCTGTTTCAACAACATTGACAATTATTTTGTCACCTGTGGTAAGTTTTACAGTATCTTGAGAAGATATTTTTGGCAATACTAAAAATAATGCACAAGATAAAATTGTGAGTTTTTTCATATTTTTCTTTATTTAATTTTAACTTTAACAATGTATGGGCGATGGTCTAAGTAGAGATGGGGCGCGCCCCGTCTCTACAATACACCACGCACTTAATTATCTATTGTAAAAAGCACTTTGTCCTTATCTGCCAGTTGAAGTATGCCGTAAGTTTTGTTGTATAAAAGCCCTATAGGTATTTTGTTTTCATTTTCGTGAGAAGTGTGTGCTTTACAAATAATATTCTCAACTACATCATAATAAACTTTGTTATTGATTTCCAAACTGTCGTAATTATATTGCTTGTCAAAACTACTGGTAGTATCAGTAACAAATTTTCCTTCATTATCATAACTTATAAGAAAAGAGTAACTATTAAATGTACTTGTTGTTATAGAAATATGTTTGTAAAAATTCCATTTTTCTTCAATAACTAATGAAATCCAAAAATTTCTAAGTTCAGATTTCAAACTCACTAACCATCTATCAATCGACTCATATTTAGTGTCAATCGCCCCCTCGGTTATAGTATCCTTTATTACCGTTAGAACAAAAGATTGTCCCAATGAATCTACAAAATTTACAGTTTGTCCTAACTTATAAGGAATCATCTGATAATCTATCTCTGTAAGTTTATAATATCTGACTTTATCTTTTCTGCACGAGAAAGCAAGAACAGTCGTTAATATCAAGGCTATTAAGCCTAAAATTTTTGTTTTCATATTTTAATAATGTATAAATTTTTTTGTAATGATGTATGGCAAATGGTCTAAGTAGAGACGGGGCGCGCCCCGTCTCTACAATACACCACGCACTTAATTATCTATTGTAAAAAGCACTTTATCCTTATCTGCTAATTGAAGAACTCCGTAAGTTTTATTGTATAAAAGCCCTATAGGTATTTTGTTCTCATTTTCGTGAGAAGTGTGTGCTTTACAAATAATATTCTCAACTACATCATAATAAACTTTGTTATTGATTTCCAAACTGTCGTAATAATATTGCTTGTTAAAACTGCGTGTAGTATCAGTAACAAATTTTCCCTCCTCATCATATTTTAGATTAAAATAATAATTGTGATATATACTTGGTGTTATCCTAATCTGGCTGTGAACGGCATCAATAACTAATGAAATCCGAAAATTACTAAATTCATATTTCAATTGTACTAACCATTCATCAACAGACACCCATTCAGGTTCATCACTATACGAACGTGTCGTATCGTTTGTTACTTTTAGAACAAAAGGTTGTCCTAAAGAATCTACAAAATTTACAGTTTGTCCTAACTTATAAGGAATCATCTGATAATCTATCTCTGTAAGTTTATAGTGAATGCTTTTTTTATAACACGAGAATGTTAAAACTGTCAATAATGT
>JAISKN010000295.1 GCA_031260925.1 Prevotellaceae bacterium
GCTAACGCATTGGGCTGAAATAAATATGCCTTTCAGGCAACGGTTGTAATTTGCAATATTTGTAGTCCATTTTCGGCTGAAAGCCGATTTTTATTTCAGCCCAATGCGTTAGCGTTGGGAAAATTAATTGCAATATTTGTGCCGTTCAAAAAATGTTTTTGAATTAGGCACTTAAATAATCCTAAAAAAATTTTGCAGATAAAAAAAAATGTTGTACCTTTGCGCCGCATTCGGTCGAATGTTTCTTAAAAAAATGTATTTCCACCAAAAAATCAAACTTATTTAATTCAAAAAATTAAAAGCGCGAAAAATGTTTTGTTTTATTTGCCTTGCATTGAATTAACCACTGACCACTAACCACTAACTATTCACTAACCACTATATTAAATGTATAACATTCTTCAATTAAGAGAGAAATCTCAGGCGGAACTCGAAAGTATCGCCAAAGAAATGAACATTAAAAATGTGTCAAAACTTTCGCTTGACCATTTGGTTTATGCCATACTCGACGAGCAGGCAATCAGCAAGGCGGCAAATTCGCCTGAGCCTGCGCCGTATCAAAACCAGAACAAGCGCAGACGCATTGTGCCAAAGCCTGCCAAACAGGAAAATCCGCCTGCAAAACCCGCAGAAACTCCTGTTGAGCCGAAACCGCAGCCTGTGCAGGACAAGCAGCCGAAACCGCAGCCAGCACAAGCAAAAAAACAAAAAACGAAGGCAGAACGACCTCTTATTAAACCTGTTATCGTAAAACAACCTGAGCCAGAAAAGCCGCAGGAAGAAAAACCTGTCGAAAAAACTCAGCCAAAAGCAAAGGCAAAAAATAAAAAGAAAACTGCTGTCGAAACCAAAGTTGAAATTGAAGTTGAGAATAAAATACAGGAAACACCAAACGCAGAACTGCCTGAAAATCAACCTGTAACAGAGCAGAAAAATGAAATTCCTGTGCAAAATGCAGAAAAAACAGACATTGTTGTTATTAATCATACAGAGCAAAATAAGCCTCAACAAAACAACAACAATCAGCAAGGGAAAAATAATAAGCAAAATAATAAACAGTACACAAATAATAATCAAAAAATTCCTGCCGACAAGGCATATAATTTTGATAATTTGCTGACAGGCACAGGCACATTGGAAATTATGGGCGAAGGCTACGGCTTTTTGCGCTCGTCTGACTACAACTATTTTTCTTCGCCAGACGATATTTATGTGTCGCAGTCGCAAATCAAACTTATGGGATTGAAAACAGGCGACACCGTAGAGGGTACAATTCGCCCTCCGCGAGATGGCGAAAAATATTTTCCGCTGATAAAAGTTGCCTCAATCAACGGCTCTGCGCCTGAACTTGTGCGCGACCGCGTACCTTTTGAACACCTTACACCGCTTTTCCCAGACGAGAAATTTACCCTCGCAAGAGAAAAAAGAGCCTCAACTTCAATCAGAGTTGTAGATTTGTTTTCGCCGATAGGCAAAGGGCAAAGAGGGTTGATTGTAGCGCAGCCTAAAACAGGTAAAACGGTGTTGCTCAAAGAGATAGCCAATGCAATTTTGGAAAATCACCCCGAAGTTTATATGATAATTCTGTTGATTGACGAGCGACCCGAAGAGGTTACCGATATGGAGCGCAGCGTAAAGGCAGAGGTGATTTCATCGACTTTTGACGAGCCAGCCGACCGCCACGTTAAAGTTGCCAATATGGTACACGAAAAGGCGAAACGCCTCGTTGAATGCGGACACGATGTAGTGATTTTGCTTGACAGCATCACGCGCCTTGCCCGCGCCTACAACACAGCGCAGCCCGCATCGGGCAAAGTGCTTACGGGCGGCGTAGATGCCAACGCGCTGCAAAAACCAAAACGATTTTTCGGCGCAGCACGCAATATCGAAAACGGCGGCTCGCTCACAATTATCGCCACCGCGCTCACCGATACAGGCTCAAAAATGGACGATGTGATTTTTGAAGAATTTAAAGGCACAGGCAATATGGAACTGCAACTTGACAGACGTTTGGCAAACAAGCGAGTTTTCCCTGCGGTTGATATTAACGCATCAAGCACTCGCCGAGACGACCTGCTTTTAGACAGCAGCACTCTCAACAGAATGTGGGTTTTGCGCCGCTATCTGTCCGATATGAACTCTGTCGAGGCAATGGAATTTATCAAAGAACGACTCGAAAGAACAGAAAACAATACGGAATTTTTGCTTTCAATGAACGACTGAAAATAATTTTTAATGATTAATGATTAATGATTAATGATTAATGATTAATTTTGCTGACGCAGTTTTTTTATTATTAATCATTAATTATGCAAATTACGGGGTTGAAATGTGCCGTTAGGCACTAAATATTGGTAGAAATGAGTTTAATACAACCAACAGCGTGCCGTAGGTACGCAATATAAATAATATTTTGTGCCTAACGGCACAAAGAATTGAGGGGAAATCAATTTTTCTACCAATATAATGTGCCTAATGGCACAGCAGAACACCAAAATAAGAATTTTAACTCCAGATTCGCATTAAAAATTAATCATTAAAAATTAAAAAATAATCATTATGAATAAGAATTTTAATTGGCGCAGATTGATTTGTATGCTCGGCTTTTTGATTATTATCGAAGGGCTGTTGATGCTTGTTGCTGCGTCTGTTGATTTTTTTTATGCTGAAAAAAATATTTTTACAAGCGGTTTTGATTTTAATTTATTGTTGCAGATTAATAAAAATAACGGTTTTGTGGCGTTGATAGAATCGGGCGCGATAACAATTTTTTTTGGAGTAATTTTTTATTTAATCGGTTTTCGCTCGTCAAAGCAACTTGGCTTGCGCGAAGGTTATTCGATTGTGAGCCTTGTCTGGATTTTTTTCTCAATTTTCGGAATGTTGCCTTTTTTGTTCAGCGGCGCGGTTGATAACGTTACAGACGCATTTTTTGAAAGTATGTCGGGCTTTACAACCACAGGCTCGTCATTTTTCGTCAATGTTGAATGTTTCCCGCACAGTTTGCTTTTGTGGCGCAGCCTTACAGAATGGCTCGGCGGAATGGGAATTGTGGTGCTGTCGCTGGCAATTTTGCCGTTTTTGGGAGTGAGTATGCAGTTATTTACGGCGGAAAGCACAGGCGTAACCTACGACAAACTCGCCCCGCGCATAAAAGACACTGCGCGCAGGCTTTGGGGAATGTATGCCGTTCTCACGCTGATATTGGCTGCCCTGCTCTATTTTGAAGGAATGGGCATTTTTGACGCTGTAAATCACGCACTTACAACGATAGCATCAGGCGGCTATTCTACAAAAGATGCAAGCCTTGCGCATTGGAACTCACAGTTAATTCACTACACAATTATATTATTTATGTTTTTGACGGGAATAAATTACACATTAATGTATTTTGCGCTTGTTCAGCATAAATTTTCAAAACTTTTTAAAGACGAAGAGTTTAAAACATTTTTTTGGGTAATAATTGTTTTTACAATAATAATTTTGGTTGTAAATTCATTGACAATCAGAGAGATACACAGCATTTACGATTTTGAACAAAATTTTCGCGAAAGTCTTTTTCAAACCGTTTCCGTGCTTTCAACAACGGGTTTTTATGTTTCAGACTACAAAATCTGGTCGCCTTTTGTGTTGATTTTGCTGGTTTTGCTGATGTGTTCAGGTGCGTGTGCAGGCTCTACCACAGGCGGAATGAAAATGATTAGAGTTGTGATAATGTTTAAAAATTGCCGTTACGAACTGCGCCGTTTGTTGCACCCAAATGCAATTTTACCGATAAGGATAAACAATAAAACACTGCAAAATTCCGTTACTGCTAATGTATATGCTTTTATGACTTTGTTCGTTGTTTTGTTTATTGCAGGTTTTTTGGCGTTGTTGATGGCGCAAATGCCTGTAAAAGAGGCTTTTATCACGTCAATTTCGTGCATCAGCAACAGTTGCTCAACAATTATTGGCGGCACTTATTCGACTGCTGCTCCTGCTGCAAAATGGATTATGTCCGCTCTTATGCTTGTCGGTCGTTTGGAAATTTTTACGGTGGTGTTGCTGTTTTCAAAAGAGTTGTGGAAGAAATGAAAAATAGTGGTCAGTGGTTAGTTGTTAGTGGTCAGTGGTTAATGGTTAGTGGTTAGTGGTCAGTGGTTAGTGGTCAGTGGTTAATTATTCATTATTAATTAATAATTATTAATTAATAATGAATATCATATAATGGCTAAAATGGCTGAAAGCCATACAAGCAATAGCGCAGGGCAACGCCCTGCGGAAAAAAAAACAGGGTGTCATTCCCGCGAAGGCGGGAATCCCATTTGTAAAATGAAGTAGGGAGATTCCCGCCTTCGCGGGAATGACACAAAACTTTGAATTTTTGAATTTATAAATTTTTGAATAATATATCAAATGAAAAAAAGTTTAGCAATAATATTAATAATGTGCGCTTGCATTTCGGCAAAGGCGCAATTTTCGGCAAATTCGCCGACACAATATTTGCAAATAGACAATTTGCCGAATATTGACGCGGTTTTTCTGTTTAACGGAATTTCAAATGAAGCAGAAATTTCTTATACAGGTTTCGGCAGCACAGAATGGCGCGAATACAATAATTCCTTTGTGTCAAATCAGCCGTATTTTTCGCCTGACAACGCCACAGGCTACATTCTGTTGATTGACGGCGTGCCGACTTACTACATCTATGTAATTGACTATTCGCTCTATCCGATAACTTTAAACTCGCTGCAAATCAGTCCCAATCAGCCGAATGAATGTGTAACGCTGTTCCTTGACACTTCCGCTTCCGCGCCAGATTTGGTTTATTACGACAAAAACAATCAGCGGCAAACTCTAACACGCACATTTTCATTGAGTTACGTTGATTACGCATTTTCTGGCGAAGAGTGGCAGGACAGCGCGGCGGTAAAAGATATTGATTATCCATTTTCTCAAATCGAAGTTTCTGCACCAAGACAAGACGTAACTTTTGCGCTTTCTGGCGATAGTTTTGCACGAGAAATGAATTTGCCGTTAGATTCTTTTACCGTAGATTATACCGCAATAAGAGTGGAAACACACCCGAAAGGCACAATAACAGAGCGTGAGGGCAAAAATGAAAACGAGCGCAAAGGCGGCACAGAAAAAGCACTGTCTGGGTCTGGTTGGCTAAATGTATATCTCGAAAGCCGAGCCAACAAGCCGACAGCAGTATTTTACGAATGGCATATTTACAACACTGCGCAGCCTAAAAGTTATTACCGATTTTCTGACGAAAACCTGCGATACACATTTAAAGACGGCTCTTACGAAAACAATGGTTATATAGCAGGCAATTATGTGGCGCGGCTTACTGCTACAAGCGCAGGCGGCTGCGTATCAGTTGTTGATTCTGTAACAATAAAAGTTGAGCCATATTCAGGCATTGATATTCCAAACGCTTTTTCGCCAAATGGAGATAATAAAAACGATGAATTTAAAATAGCGTGGAAATCTGTGAAACTTGACAGTTACAAATGCGTGATTTACAACCGTTGGGGGCGCGTTGTTTATAAAGGCACAGGCGAAACCGCTTTAATGAATGGCTGGGACGGAAAAATAAACGGAAAATATGCGGCATCAGGCACATATTACTATTTTATCGAACTCTCGCCCGCAGCACCAGCCAGCAACGGCAAATATAAAGTAGAAAAATATCACGGCACAGTAAATCTTTTTGGAGGAAGCACGAAATAGAGTTTAGTGATTAGTTATTAGTGATTAGAGTTTAGAAAATTTCGCTGGCGCGGGCTTGCAGCCTGTGCCGCTAACTTGCTGATTTTCAATGCACGGACTGCAAGTCCGCGCCAGCGAGTACGCAATAAAACATTTTTTGAACGATACAAATATTGCAATTAATTTCCCCAACGCTAACGCATTGGGCTGAAATAAAAATCGGCTTTCAGCCGAAAATGGACTACAAATATTGCAAATTACAACCGTTGCCTGAAAGGCATATTTATTTCAGCCCAATGCGTTAGC
>JAISKN010000353.1 GCA_031260925.1 Prevotellaceae bacterium
CTTTGCCGTTTAAAAATATCATAAACATTCATACGGCTGCACGGCAATTTTTCGGCAAATTCTTTTACCGAAATTCTTTTTTCTATTGATATTTGTTTTATCAACGAGCCGATATGAAAGGGCGTGTTCATTTTTGATTTTATTATAAACAAAAAACGGACTTAATTAGCCGTTTATGAGGTATTAGGAGACCCGAATTACAAATAAGTAAGCCCGCATTTCTGCGAGCGTTTTTTACTTATTCTTGTAATTCTGAAAGTTCCTAATTTTCATAAACAAGAATGCGTTAAACGCTAAATTTTATATTTTAAAACTTTCGCAAAATTATAAAATTATTTTTTTAACACAAAATTTTTTGTAATTTTGTCGCAAAAAATTGAGGATTAATTGTTTTCAATCATAAATCGTAAATCTAAAATCATAAATCGTAAATCGTAAATCAAAATGAAACATTTTTTAATAGGTTTTGGGGCGGGAATAATCGTGCCGCTGTTGTTCGGGTGGCTTTTTATGGCGGGTTTCTATGACGGCGACCTCACAATTAGCGATGCACTGCGGCTGATGAAATCAACAACACTGCTTGTAAAACTCGTGTCCGTTGCGCTGATGCCAAGCCTCTGCGCCGTTTTTCTACTCAATCATTTTGAAAAATGGAACGTATGCCGCGGCGTAATGGTTTCGATAATGATTTATATTATTGTGGCATTGATTATGTGAAAAATTTACGATTTTAGATTTACGATTTAAAAACAATCGCAAATCGTAAATCTAAAATCTAAAATCATAAATAAATAGATGAAATATTTTTTTTTAGCAGGCGAAGCCTCAGGCGATTTGCACGGGGCGGCGTTGATGAGGGAATTGAAAAGCATTGATGCTGATGCTGATTTTTGCTTTTTGGGCGGCGATTTGATGTTGGCGCAGGGCGGAAAAATGGTGCGGCATTATCGCGAAATGGCGTTTATGGGCGTGGTTAATGTGCTGCTAAACCTGAATAAAGTCGCCGAAAATCTGAAAATATGCACTAAGGCAATCAACGATTACAAGCCTGACGTGCTGATTTTGATTGACTATCCGGGTTTTAATATCAGAATTGCAAAATACGTCAAAAAAAATCTGCAAATTCCTGTCTATTACTACATTATGCCGAAACTTTGGGCTTGGAAAAGTTACCGCATCAAGTCGATAAAACGTTATGTGGACAAGGCTTTCACCATTTTTCCATTTGAAACTCAATATTTTCACAATCTCGGTTTTGAGGTGAATTATGTGGGCAACCCGACTGTCGATTCGGTTGAAGATTTTTTGCAAAAGGCTGATAACAAGCCGTTTAAGAGCGAAAAACCTGTTGTGGCGTTGCTTGCAGGCAGTCGAAAACAGGAGATTAAGGGCTGTTTGAAAATTATGTCCTCAATGGCGGACTATTTTCCTGATTTTCAGTTTGTTGCCACCGCCGCGCCAAATATTGACGAGGCATTTTACCGAAAATTTTTGCCGCCAAATATTGAGTTAATCAAAGACAACACATATTCTGTTGTGAAAAATTCGTTTGCCGCTGTGGTAAATTCAGGTACGGCAACGCTCGAAACGGCACTGCTCGGCACGCCGCAAGTTATTGTGTATCACGTCTTTGGCTGGCGTTTTGCAGCCATTTTGAGAAAACTTTTGATACATATTCCCTACATTTCGCTCGTCAATCTTGTTGGCGAAAAAGAGGTTGTAAAGGAGTTGATAATGCACCATTTTACCCCCGAAAATCTCAAAATCGAACTCGCCAAAATCCTGTACGACAACGATTTACGCAAACAGATTTTAGCCGATTATCAAAATATCCGCCAAACTCTCGGAGAAAAAGGCACTGCAAAACGTGCTGCGAAAATGATTAATGAACAATTAACTAATGAGCAATGAAGTCTGTCATTCCCGCGAAGGCAGGAATGACACCTAATTTTTAGTTACTACCAAAACTTATTTTAATACTCCTCAAAAAAAATTATTATTATTCATTGTTCATTATTGATTTTTTTGTAATTTTGCAGCGTGAAAAAACTTTTGAGAAATATTTTTTGCACCGTTTTAGCCGTTTGGTTTTTGTCGGTTGCGGTTGGATACAATATTGTAAAATATTGCTGTTCAGGCTGCTCGCAAGTGGATATTACGCTTTGCGAAAACTCCAATGACGTAAAAAATGACGACTGCTGCGGAGGTTTTGCCCACCAAGAAAACGACTGCACAAACAATATGCAAAATTCAGATGAACATTGCGCTTTGATTTACGTCAAAGCCGATTTTCCTGTAACGGAACATTCTGATAATCAGAAAATTGCGCCAAAAGTTTTTGATTTGCCGATTATTTTTTCTCAAAATGATTTTTTCTTTGAATTTTCCACAAAAAAATATCAAACCAACCTCATTACAAGTCCGCCAAACCTCTGCGGACGCGATATTTTAATTCAAAAAAGTGTATTGATTATTTGATTTTCTTTTTTTAGCACACAGATAACACTGATATTACGGATAAACACTGATTTTTTATAAAAAATTATCTGTGTAAATCTGTCTAATCTGTGTCATCTGTGTGCTAAAAAATACAATTTAAAAATTCACAATTTAAAATTAATTAGAAAATGTTTGACAAAATAATCAAATTTTCAATAAATAATAAACTGGTTATTGGTGCTTTGACATTGGCATTGATTGTTTGGGGCGTTGTGTCGCTAATCAATTTACCCATTGATGCCACGCCCGACATCACAAACAATCAGGTGCAGATAATCACGCAATCCCCGACTTTGGGGGCGCAGGAAGTTGAGCAATTTATAACAACTCCCATTGAACTTGCTATGGCGAACATTCCCAATGTGATTGAACGCCGCAGCATCAGCCGCAGCGGAATATCGGTGATTACGATTGTGTTCCGCGACAACGCCGATATTTATTGGGCGCGGCAGCAGATTTCGGAACAACTTAAAGAAGCCGAAAGCCAAATTCCAGCAGGACTTGGCGAGCCGTCTCTTGCCCCGATTTCTACGGGCTTGGGCGAGATTTACCACTATGTAATTCACGCTGCAAAGGGTTATGAAGACAAATATTCCGATATGGATTTACGGACAATTCAGGATTGGCTTGTGAAACGGCAACTTGCAGGAACGGAAGGCATTGCCGAAGTTAGTGCGTGGGGCGGACACGTTAAACAGTACGAAATAGCCCTTGACAACGACAAACTCGCCTCTATGAACGTCAGCATCGCCGAAATTTACGCCGCACTGCAAAACAACAACGAAAACACAGGCGGCTCATATATTGAACAGGGGGCAAACTACTATTTTATTCGCGGGCTTGGTTTGGTTAAAAATCTCGAAGATATTAGCAATATTTTGATAAAAAATATTAATGGAACTCCTGTGTTAATCAGAGATGTGGCAAAAGTTCAAATTGGCTCTGCCATTCGTTACGGAGCAGTTACCCGCAACGGCGAGGGCGAAGTTGTGGCAGGCATTACGCTGATGTTGAAAGGTGAAAATTTTTCAAAAGTGATTGCCAACGTCAAAGAGCGTATGACGCAAATTCAAAAAAGTTTGCCCGAAGGCGTTGTAATTGAGCCGTTTATTGACAGAACGGAACTTGTAGGCAGAACCACCCGCACCGTTGCCAAAAACCTGCTCGAAGGCGGGTTGATAGTGATTTTCGTTCTCGTGCTGATGCTCGGCAATTTCCGCGCGGGGCTGCTTGTCGCCTCTGTGATACCGCTTGCAATGCTGTTTGCCTTCGGTATGATGAATGTTTTTGGCGTAAGCGGCAACCTGATGTCGCTCGGTGCGATTGACTTCGGGCTGATTGTAGATGGGGCGGTAATTATCGTGGAGGCAATAGTGGCTCGCGTGTGTCATTGCGGGTTTGACCCGCAATCGCCTGAAAACGAGCAGTCCCGCGTCAAGAGCGGTATGACATTTTTTGATAATGAAGTATATAAAGCCGCCTCAAAAATTCGTACAAGCGCGGCATTTGGAGAAATAATCATTCTGATTGTCTATTTGCCGATACTTGCGCTTGTAGGCATCGAGGGCAAAATGTTTCGCCCTATGGCTCAAACCGTTGCGTTTGCCATTTTTGGAGCATTTATTCTGTCATTAACATACGTGCCAATGATGAGCGCGTTGGTTTTGAAACCGCGAAATAAAAGGCGGCTGTATAAGAACGCAGATGACGCGGATTTTCCGCAGATTATTAAGAAAAAAAATATAATCAGTCAGATAATACACAATATAAAAATCCGTTTTAATCTGTGTTATCAGTGTTATCAGCGTTCCATATTCTTTAATTTTGCCGACAGATTAATAAATTTTTTACAAAAAAAATACACTCCGATTTTGGATTTTACTTTGCGTTGGAAAAAGGCAGTTGTAACCGCGATGTTTCTGCTGTTTTTCGGCTCAATTTTTATTTTTACAAAACTCGGAGGCGAATTTATTCCAACGCTCGAAGAGGGTGATTTGACAGTAGAAATCAGTATGGCGCAAGGGACTTCGCTTTCACAGGTAATCGAAACTTTCGGTATGGCTGAAAAAATTTTGAAAGAAAAATTTCCCGAAGTAAAACAGGCGGTAACCCGCATTGGCAGTGCCGAAATTCCTACTGACCCAATGCCTGTTGAGCGCGGAGATATGATGGTGTCGATGATTCCAAAAGAGGAATGGACAAGTGCCAAAACCCGCGAAGAAATGGCTGAAAAAATGGAAGAGGCATTGTCGGTGCTGCCCGGCGTCAATATTGAAATAACTCAACCGATGGAGATGCGTTTCAACGAGTTAATTACGGGAATACGGCAGGACGTGGCTGTAAAAATTTTTGGCGAGGATTTGGAAGTGCTTGCTGTTCAGGCAAATAAAGTTGCACAACTGATAAAAAATATTGACGGCGTTAGCGAGCCGTTTGTTGAAAAAGTTAATGGACTGCCGCAAATTCAGGTGGAATATGACCGCAAAAAAATGGCTCAATACGGCTTGTCAATCGCTGAGGTAAATTTGGTTTTGCGTACTGCCTTTGCTGGCAGTACAACAGGCGTAGTGTTTGAAGGCGACCGCCGTTTTGATATGGTTGTTCGACTGCAAAAGGAACTTCGCCACGATTTGCAGAATGTTGAAAACCTGTATATTCCAGCCCCCTTTAATTCCCCCACAGGGGGAAATAGCCCCTACCCTGAGGGGAGGGGTTGGGGTGGGGCTACCATTCCGATAAGTCAAATTGCAAAAATCGGCTACAAAACCGCTCCTGCACAAATCGGACACGAAGACGGACAACGCCGAATTTATGTCGGGTTCAACGTGCGCGGGCGAGATATTGAAAGCACTGTCAGCGAAATTCAAAAACTACTCAACGACAAATTACAGTTGCCTGCGGGCTACTATTATACCTATGGCGGCGAATTTCAAAATCTCAAAGAGGCAAAAAAACGCCTGCTAATTGCCGTTCCTGCGGCATTGCTGCTGATTTTTGCGTTGCTGTTTTTTACTTTTAGAAAAATAAAATTGGCATTGCTCATTTTTACCGCTGTACCGCTTTCGGCTATCGGCGGAATTGCTGCTCTATGGCTGCGGGGAATGTCTTTCAGCATTTCTGCGGGAGTAGGTTTTATCGCGCTTTTCGGCGTGGCAGTGCTTAACGGCATTGTGCTAATCGGGCAGTTCAACCAACTCAAAGGCGAAGGCGTAAGCGATACTTACGAACGTGTCCGCAAAGGCACAATTATACGGCTTCGCCCTGTGTTGATGACCGCCCTTGTGGCTTCGCTCGGCTTTTTGCCGATGGCTCTCTCCACAAGTGCAGGCAGTGAAGTGCAAAAACCGCTCGCCTCTGTCGTCATCGGCGGACTGATAACGGCAACGCTGCTAACGTTGCTTGTGTTGCCCGCATTGTATGTGATGTTTGAGGGCAAAAACAAAGAGCAATTAACAAAAAAACAATAAAAAATATGAATAATACTTATAAAAAAATTAAAAACAACATCTTGTGTCTTGTGTCTATAATCTTTTGTCTAAATCTTCAGGCGCAGGAAAACAGGAAAACGCTCAATGAATGTATCGAAATTGCACTGAAAAGCAACCTGCAAATTCAGTATGCCGACTTGGACATAAAGCAGGCAAAGGCATTACAGGGAATGGCGTTTAATCCCGACAAAACCGAAGTTTCCTACTCGCAGGACGCGCTTACGCCCGATTGGTTCGACAGAAAAATTACTGTTTCGCAAAGTTTTGAGTTTCCAAGCGTTTATGCGGCACAGGGGAAATTATTGAAAAATGAGCGAAATCTGGCGGAAAAATCAAAAAATATTGCCGAAAATGACGTTAAAATGTCTGTTGCCAAAGCGTATTGCAATCTTAATTTTGCAGAAAATAATGTTCTGATTTTGCAAAAGCAAGATTCTGTGTATCAAAACTTTATAACAAAAGCAAATGTTCGATATTCTTCAGGCGAAAGCAATATTTTGGAACTTATGAACGCTAAAAACAAAGCCGAAGAAAATCGCTTGCAGTTAAATCAGGCAAAAATATATTTGGCTAATTGTCAAATAGTTATGCAAAAATTGCTAAACTCTTCCGAGAAAATTTTAACAACAGAAATTTTGCCGTTGAAATTGCCTGAACTAAACATTTTGAGCATTGACACTCAAAACATTGCGCAAAATCCGCTTGTGAGTTATTACGAACAGCAAATTGCAGTAAAAAAATCGCAGATTATTGTTGAAAAAAATCGGCTTTTGCCTAATATTTTCGGCGGTTATTCATTCAACGACATCAAAGTTCCCGCCTTTGAAGTCGGGTTGAGTATTCCGCTGTTTTTTGGGGCTTCGGCGGCAAAAATCAAAGCGGCAAAGGCGGCAACAGAAAAAATTGAGGTTGAGCGGCAACAGGCATTACAAACTCTGCAAACCGATTTTCTGGTACAATACAGCGAGTATGTCAGCGCAAAAGAAAGTTTGAATTATTATGAAAATACGGGATTGGCAAATGCCAAAACTCTGCAAAAAACGGCTCAAACCGCCTACAATCAAGGCGAAATCGGCTATTTGGAATTTATACAAAATCTGCAAACCTCAATTACCGTTCAAATGCAGTATTTAACAGCATTAAACGCTTATAATCAGGCAGTTGTTTTGTTGAATTATTATTTATGCGAATAACGGGTAGAAAATCAGGTGAAAAAATAATCATTAAAATTCAACAATTATCAGAATATTAAATATTTAAAAATATTTTATTAATTTTGCATATTATTTAATAAAACTTTCTTTAAATCTTTTAAAAACAAAAAAAATCACAATGAAAAAATTAAAATTTCTCGCAGTGGCAAGCGTATTCGTATTTGGTTGTACGCTTTTTGCCAACACTGCACAGGCACAAACCAAGTATTGGGTAGTATTCGCTTCGTATGACGACCCGAACAGCAACGACCCTATCTATGCAGTAACCGATGTCGTAACAACAAAATGCGACATAAACCGCACTGCCGTTTGGCTGCAATTCACAAAGTACGTTGACAAAAAGTACGAAGATGTTTTCGGGCGTTCGGAAGGCAACGAAAGCATAAAGTCCTTCGACTCGAGGGAAGATGCTCTGAAGTGGCGCAAAAAACAAATCGCCCAAGAAGAAGACAAAGACTACGAAGTAGTGAAAATTTCCGGTTTTTCGCTTTATTGCGATGAC
>JAISKN010000005.1 GCA_031260925.1 Prevotellaceae bacterium
CTTTTCTGCCGTTGTTAAGGCAATATTTATTCTCAAGTTCATCATAAATAAAGCTAAAATCCACAAGCTCGTTGAATTGGCGCAACAAGTGTGTTTTCGGAATTAGCCTTTCGTATAAGTCTTCGTAGTCGCTGAAGGATAATTGCTCAACCTTTGATAGCATAATTTTCACCGCATTCGTTTCGTTGATTATATTATACCACAAAACCTCAAACTTTTCAAACGCTTGAGGTTTTTCAGCGGCTTCAAAAAGCAATGGGATATTTTCGCCCGTCCGCAGAAAAAGATGATGTTTTTGTCCGAAAATCGCCGACAATTACTGTGTCCGATACAGATAGCGAATGGGCGAGATATGAGCGATTGTGTTTGAACACTCGCCACCTAAAATATCAGAAAATGCGTCAACAATCGGGAATATTGAATTTCAAAAACTGCTTGAAATGGTCGGAGAAAATATGACTGCCGAAATAAATTTGCTTGATTTAATCCGTATGAAAAATGCGGACTTTTTCTTTTTTGCGGTTAAAAAAGTGGAAGTTGCAGAGGTGCATATAAAAAAATATAATCGCCCAAAACTCGAAAAATGCCTTGATATTTTGCGAGAAGTGGACGAGATTTTGAACCCACAAAATGTATCTGAAAACACATCTGATGATACCGTTTTAGTGAACTTTGAGAAAAGGCAAAATATGATTGTGAACGCAAAAATCAAGCGTGAATGTGCATTAAAAAATATAAAACCGTCATACAAAATTGTATCTGAAATACAACTTGAAATCGTCAAAAAATCAGATATAGAATTTGCGTTTTTTGACAGAAAAGACGGCAAATTTAATCTTTTTTTCTGCCCGAAAATGCGGACAAAATCAACGCCGCACTCAAAGGGAGTTACAAAAAAACGACAATAATCGCACAAAATTAAAATTTAAGGAGCAATAATTATGGAAAAAGAGGACATAAATCAAATCTATGAAAACATCTCGCAAGTTTTGCCGCCCGAAAAAATATTCGCACTTCGTGAGGATATTATTGCCGAACACGAAGCCGAAAAAGCAAGCCAACCACAGCCGCCCGATGACACGGGAACAGCTGAAAATTTAGCAAATAAGACAGATGTGCAAACAGTCGAAAATGCGATAAGTGCCGACAATTCCGACTCAAAAATAAATGTAGAAATCACGCCAAAACAAGCATTTGATGACCTCATTTCTGACAGCAAAACGCCCAAACAATCCGCTAAAAAAGGCAAATCTAAATCTGCAAAAAATGCACAGGACGAAAATGTTCTGGTTACTTTTGCACGGAAACATTACGACAAAAAAGCGAAAAAACAAAAAAATAAAATTTTCGCTATTGACAGGCAAATCAACTCTGTTCACAGCGAAAAGAAACAATGTGAAACGCAGTTATCGGGGATTTTATCGCAAATTGACGAGTGTAAACAGCAGATTATAGGTCTCATAAACGCTAATAATTTTCTTGAAATACAGGAAAATATTGGCATTTTAAGCAAATTCCTAAACCTTGCAAAACACGATAACAATCGCAAAATATTCCATATTGAACAGCAAATTGAAAATCTGCTTATTAAAGGTAAAAAAGTCAGAAATCGGCTTGATGAACTTGACAGAAATTCAGAATTTCTCGCTGAAAATGCGAAAAACAAACAAGCGGATTTAGCGATAATAACCGCAAAAATCAACAATTTAGGCACATCTAATGTATTTGCAAATCCGTTTGCCGCAATTTTGCTCAACGCAAAAACAAATCTGTCAGATTTAGAAAAATACTATTACCGTGAAATATCGGAGGAACAAATTAAGGAAATTGATGGCTTGCAATACGACATAAAACAGACAAAAAATGCGTTCATTATCCGCTAATTGCATAGTTCTAAACCAGATTTTGAGGGAGCGTTAGGAGTGTAATATGGAAGAGAAAAATGTTTCAAAATTGCTTGACGGCTTATCTAAAGAACAGACCTTAAAACTCGCGGAAATACTGGCGGTTATGCAAAAAATCGCCGACAGTGAACAGGAAAAAGTCTTGCCGAAAGTGGATTTAATTGAAAAGTCGGAGAATATAAAAACGACACTTCCCGAGCCTCCTAAAACCTTCATTTTAAAAACAATCCGCTCACGTCAAGAAAAGAAAATAGATAAACAAAACGGCATAATCGGCGGCATAAAATTCAAAATTGCACAGCAACAAGATAAGCAAAAAAATATTAAAGTACAGATTGATGCTTTAAAATCAAAACAGCAAACTTTTGTGGATTCAAACACATTTTTGAGCGGTTTGGATTTACAAAATGAGAAAAACAACAATTTAAGAAATATTGCAATTCAAAGCAATCGAAAAGAAGAAAATCGGCTACAAAAAAAGATTGACAAATTGGAAACTGAATACGCAAAAAGCACGACTAAAATCGGTAATTTTGAACGCCAATCGGACACGTCAAAGTCTGAAATAAGCAGATTAACCGACAAAATCAACCGCATAAAAGAAATTCAAGATTTTCCAAATGCGGCGTTGCTTTTATATCTGTCTGACAAGGTAAATATGGCTGAAAAATTAGATTTTGACATTGAAAATATGGACAAAAATGTGTCAGAAATTGCCAAAAAACCTTCAATTCTTTTTTCTGACAGCGAAAAATTTTCAAACAATATCAGCGAGTTTTGGGAGAGTATTTCTGAACAACAAGCGGAATTGCAAATTGCTGAAAATACGACTGAACAGGTATTTTCTGCACTTGATGAAAGTCAAATAAGTTTGCAGAATGAGTTTGAAAACGGCGAGGAAATAAAGGCAAATACTGAAACTGACAAAACAGAAAAAGTAGATATTTCTGAAAATATATCTGCTGAAAATTCCAATTCTGAAATTCCGCAATTTATGCCGCCGCCTAACTTTGAATATGAACAACAGCCGGCAGATGCCGTGCCTTTTGTTGCTCCACAATCGGAAAAATCAAATGTTGCCGCACCTGTTATGCAAAAGAAAAATGCTGATTTAGCACAATTTGACCCTAATGTAAAAGACCCCAACAATGAACTTTCGCCACAAAACGCAAATAATTCTGAATTACCAAAAATTGCGGAAAATACCACTTCCGAACAATCTGAACCGCTGTCAAGTATCAGCATAACAAAGGCAAAATTTGAGGAAATTAAGCCTAAATTATCAGAACTTCGGGGGAGCGGAATTGCTCTAAAAGCGACCGCTGATAATGAAAAAGAGGGAAATGTCAAAATTATTTTCAAGTCAAAAGACAGCGAAAAAATAATGTTGGCAATCAAATCACAGGCACAATCTGCTTTGGCACAATAGGTCTAAATTGAGGAATACAAAATGTATAAAATACGTTCGCCGCCCACGAAAATGACCGCTTTGCTTTGGGAAAACAAACAATTTTTAATATATATTTAGAGGTATTTTTTATTATGCAAAAACTCACGAAATTCACAAAATCGCTTTCTGACAGATATTCAAAGTTCAAAATCCGTGCAATTGGGGCGACAACTGCACTCGGCGCGACCCTCTGCACGTCCACATTTTTTGTTGCAAATGCGTTCGCGGCAGGCTCGATTGTCGGCGATACGCCCGCCGATGTGGACACAGGCAAACTCGGTGCGATAATTTCAATCGTATTTTGGCTCGTTCGCATAATTATCGCACTTGTCGGTATAATTCCTGCGATTATCAAAATCGTTCAAGGTCAAAGTGACGAAAATCCTCGTGACCGCAACTCAGGCATCGCTGCCGCCGGTGTTGCCGCCGCCGCAATTGGCGTGTCATTTGCTATGGAGAGTTGGTTCAAATATGCGATAACAGTCGAAAAAAATCGTATTTTTAGTGAAGTAACAAACACTAAAACAAATCAATAAAATGAGCAATTATTTCACATTTTGCAAAATGCAAATCCACACTTTTGTAGTGTTTTTATGATTTTAATTGCTCTTTTATTGTCCAAATTTGCACTAAAAAATATATTGGAGGTAATTATTTTGAAAACAAAAAAACACAAAAATTTGAAAGAATTGTTTTTACAATTTTTCGGCAAAAAACAGACCACACCTTTCGGATACAGCAAAAAAATAAATGCACGCCCAAAGTCTGCACAGGACACAATTCCGTTCCTCGAATGTTACGATAATGGGCTGTTTTTAGCCGCTCCAGACACCTATACGCTCGTATTTGCGTTCGAGAATTTAGATTACGCACTCTACCGTGACAGCGAGCAAGAGGAAGTCCACAAAAATTATATCAAAATGTTAAATGCACTCCCTTTGGACGTTACCTATCAGGAATTTTTGATGAACAGCAAGACCAATACAGATAAATTACAGCGGACTTTGATACCCGAAAATTGCAATTCTGACAGATTTAATGACACTATTTTTGCGGAATATAAAAGAATGAATGCCGACCATATTTCACGCTCAGATATTGCCGCAAGCGAGAAAATTTTAGTGGCTTCGCTCTGCTACAAGCCACAGGGAACGAT
>JAISKN010000058.1 GCA_031260925.1 Prevotellaceae bacterium
CGATGGTATTGATACAGTAACATATTCAGGCTTTGCTGTTTATAACCAGTTGGGGCAACCTGTTATACAACTCAGTGAGCCGCTTCTGTATAATGTGCCGATTAATTATTATTATGTAAATCATCTTATCAGCAATTCTACGGGGCATAAATATTCTCAAATAAAATATGACACTTGGGGGCGAGAAATTAAAACAGTTTTGCCAGATAATACCGAAATAAATACTTCGTATTCTATTGACAACGGTTGGTTTAAAACCTCTGTTACAGACGCTTTAAATCAGACTTCGCACGTTTGGAAAGATGTGCGCGGACTGCAAATGAAAATGCAGTCGCCGCTTGGTGCAACAACGCAATTCTTTTACGATGGTTTGGGGCAACTCAAAAAAACTATTGACCCTGAAACCCTCAAAACAGTTTTTAAGTATGATATTTTAGGTAGAACTGTAAGTATTGACCACCCTTCGCGCGGCTTGACCTTTTGGACTTATGACAGCGCAACCGCAAATGTAAAAAAAGAAACCAATGCAAAAGGCGAAGTTACATTTTTTGAATACGATGTGCTTGGCAGACCGACTGCAAAGCATTATTCTGTAAATCCACAAAATGATGTTTATTATCAATATGGCGACCCAAATACAGGTTATCAAAGCGGCAGACTTGTGAAACTGCAAGATGCAACAGGAGTTTCTGAATACGAATACGGAAATATGGGCGAAGTTACAGCACAAAACCGTATGCACATACTACCCAACAAATTTTGGCTAACGCACCGCACAGAGTGGAAATACGACAGTTGGGGCAGAACAAAAGAGATAAAATATCCTGACGGCGAACTTGTTAATTATCAATACAACAATGCAGGAAATTTGATTAATGTTGCAAGCAACACTAACGGCAATTATATTGACAGTATTCTATATAATAAATTTGAGCAGAAAACAGATGTATTTTATGGAAACAATACTTTTGCACAATATAATTACGAGCCGATTATGAACAGGCTGACTTCGCAAATGCTGTTTAATAATGTTGGAAATGTTATTATGGAAAAAAATTATTCTTACAACGACATTGGAAACATTGTAAATCAAAATGATTTTTATAACTTTGCAGGCGTAAATTATGATATAAATCACAATTATAATTACGACAAAGATAACAGGTTAGACACGGCTGTTGCGACATCGCCAAACAGCGCATTGAATTACGCTTTGGCAATGGCTTATTCGCCTGCTGGCAGAATTTTAAATAAAAAACTGCAAAGCACAGCAATAAAAAATGGCACTCAAATAAGAGAAAACTATACAGACAATTATTCTTATTCGCCAAACAGCAGCAATCCGTATGCAGTTGATGGAATAGGCGATTATAAATACTGTTGGGATAAGTTGGGTAATATGTCGTTTGTTGAGTTTAGGGGTAAGCCCGAAGAGTTGATGTATTGGACAGAAGACAACCGAATGCAGAGTTACAACAATTTACAGACAGGTCAGGCGGGCTTTTACAGATATGATGCTGGCGGACAAAGAGAGTTGAAACTTACAGGTAAATTGATTGATGTAAATAATATGGGACAGCAAACACAAACGCCTGTATATGATAATGCTGTGTTGTATGCAGGAAATTTAGTTACTGTTGATATAAAGGGTTATAAAAAACATTATTTTGTTGAGGGAGAAAGAATTTTGACTAATATCGGCGGCGGCACAGCAGGCGCGGCAAATATTAATATAGATGCTGAGATTAAAGGAATAGAGCCGATAGAAGTACGAGAAATGTCGGAAAATTACACAAAAACGGTTACCGAATATTTTGTAAAAAACGAACACCCCTGCACCAATATTATGAATTTTTATGCAGAACTCGGCAAACTGCCGCGTCTTGATAAAATTTTTGAAAATGCTGTAAAACAGGGAATGAGCGACAAATCTTATTATTTGTACAACGACAGGCTCGGCAGCGGCAGCGTAGTAACAAACCAAAGCGGAAATGCAGAGCAAATATTGTGCGCGCACACTTTCGGTGACGACTTTCTTGATTTAAGTAACGGGTTTGAAACTCCCTATCAAGTATTTGGTTATGAGGTAGATATGGAAAGTATGTTGCAATATGCGGGTCAAAGGTACTATATGGGCAAAAAAGGAAAACCTTTTTACAATTCTCCCGATGCAATGGCTTTAAAATTTTCGTGGATTTCTGCGTATGCTCAAGATTTTAACAATCCGATTAGATACATAGACCCTGATGGAAACGAGGCATTAGACGTATTAGGAAGCCCACCTGATAATATTTATCAACTTCCAACAAACCCAGCAAATATAGATACCAAAGTATGGGAAGTTTATACACCTGAAAGGCATACAGGACATTCTATGTATTGGCGGAATAGAGAAAATGGTACGATGTTGGCTTATGACAAAGCAGAGGCGCATTATCATTTGTATAAAGACACAAGATTTAATGTTAGAATTGATGCGGAAGGAACAATGTCAGGCACAAAACTTACTAATGGAGTAAAACTGTCAAAAGGCAGTAAGAGGTTTCATATGAATGGTGGTTCAAAAATAAATCTTTCAGCAATTTCTCGTTCTATGGGAATGGGTATGGGAATTTTTTCTGTTATTGCCGATTTTTTTAAACTTTCCACCCCTGACGCAATGTTTAGTTCATTTAACCCTAACGGAAAACTTAATACTTGTTATGGAGTTAATGACCCCAATAACGTATCTAAAAATTTATATTATGAAATTACAGGTAAAAGTAAAGACGGAAGTTCAATTAATGTGAATTTTTATGAGAATTATTATTATGACCACGACTCAAAACGTTACAGAGGAACAGGAAAATATATGGAGGGTGTTATGAGAAAAGAGGAAAAAGGTTATCGTTTATCCCCTGTATTATAATATTTATTCAAAAAAAAATATTATGGAAATAAAAATAAGTTTAAATGAACACAATGACCAATTAACATTAACATTGTTACCTTGTCCGTCAAATTTTTTATTTTCAATTTTTAAGGAGATAGAAATAAAAAAAATTGAACAAATACATATTTGTATTTTTGACGAAAACGAAGATAATGATACATTCATTAATAACACTAATCTTGTTGATATTATCGGGGAAATAAATACGGTAAATAGTATTGGTAATTATTTGCAACAATATAATATTGACGCTTATACAATAAATAAATTGATTTTTCAAACAGAAAATATATCTATAATTTATGATGATGATGCTCTGTTAGTGTTAAAAATAACAATGGAAAATGTAGATAAAATGTTAAATTATGCACAATCAGTTATTAAGCAATATGTATCAACAATCGCCAATGTAGAGAATATTGATTTGCTGTACGATTGAACGTTAAAAACAACCCCGCACCTGCGGGGTTTGTTTTTTTAATATTGCGCTGCGTAGCAGCAAATAAAAAAAATGGGGGGGAGAAATTTTTTGCGGCTTTGCCGTCAAAAAAAGAATTTTAAGGCAAAAATTTTGCCTTTTTTGTTCTCTTTTTGTCCGTTTTTCTGTTAATTTTTGCCTGTTTTTACCACAAAAACACCGTTTTACAAAAAAGTTATCAACAATTTGCATTTTGCGCTTAATTCCTTTGCCTGTCGGCGTTTGCGCCCTTTTTCCGCCCCTTTTTCTCTTTTTCTTTTACCCCTTTTAATACAGGCGTTTTGGTGGGGCGGGCAGGGCAAAAAACAGCCCCGAAAAAGCCCCAAAAAAGAGCAAAAAAACAAACGAAAAACAAGCCCAAAAACCCAAAACAAAAACGACAAAAAAGAACGCCCGAAAACAGACAAAAAAGCCCAAAAACGAACAAAAAACAGTCAAAAATCAACTCTAAAAATCAATAAAATTCCCCGCAAATGCGGGGGCAAAAAAAGGGGGGCAAAAAAGAAAAATAATCGCCAAAGGCGACCATATAAAACGCTGAAAAATAGAACAAAAACAGAGCCGCCGATGAACGCCGAACACAAACACAAACAACTGAAAATCAAATAAATAGTTCCGCGAAAGCGGAACAAAAAAAGGGGGGCAAGAAAAACCGACCGCCAAAGGCGGCGGTAAAAAAAGAAAAACAAGCCGTAACAAACCGCGAACTTCCCGCAGAAGACAGGAACAGCACCGCCAAAACAACCATAAACCGCTAAAAATCAAATGAATAACACCACAAAAAAGCGGAAAAGAAAAAAGAAAAAAGGGGGGCGAAAAATGTCCCGCTTTTAGCGGGAAAAGTGAAAATAAGTCAAAAAACACAAACAAAAGCCAACGAAAAACTACCCGAAAATAACCTTAAAATCTCTGAAAATAAGCCAACAAAAGCCAAAAGTTAGCACCGAAACCAACCAACCGCAAAACCAAGCCAAAACCAACCCCCAAAAACACAAAAAACCGAACAAAAAACACACCAAAAACCAACCGAAAAAACCAAGAAAAAACACCCACAAAAAAGCCCTGCCCGCCCCACCAAAACGCCTGTATTAAAAGGGGTAAAAGAAAAAGAGAAAAAGGGGCGGGAAAAGGGCGCAAACGCCGACAGGCAAAGGAATTAAGCACAAAATGCAAATTGTTGATAACTTTTTTGTAAAACGGTGTTTTTGGGGTAAAAATAGGCAAAAATTAACAGAAAAACGGACAAAAAGAGAACAAAAAAGGCAAAAATTTTGCCTTAAAATTCTTTTTTTGACGGCAAAGCCGCAAAAAATTTCTCCCCCCCCTTTTTTTTATTTGCTGCTGCGCAGCGCAATATTTTTAATAAAAACAAACCCCGCAGGTGCGGGGCTGTGTTCTGTTGTTCAAGGCACGGACTGCAAATCGGCGCGAGTGAAGGCTCTTATTAAATTTATCTATTGATTTCGTTTTAAAAAATAATATTTTACAAATGAAAATATAATAACTAAAAAATAAATCACAGATGAAAAAGATAAGTGTATTCCATATAAAATACTACGTCCATCACTATTGTAAAATTCAGAATCTCTTATTAGTATTGTTAAATGTGGTGATAAATAGTTATTTGAGAATAACAATAAAACTACCACAAGTATAAACAACCACAGGCTAATTGATGGCATTTTTTTCATAAATAAAAACCATAGAAAAAAAACAATTAACATACAGCCTGTAATTAAAGCAATAATACTTGCGTTAAACTTCAAATAAGTCAGCAAAAATACTAATCCGCAAGTTGTTATTTTACAAATGCTTGAAAACAAGTATATAATGATTATTCCGTAAAAAAAACTAATATTTTGATTTTTCATTGAGATAGATTTTTTTTTGATTTAATACACAATAAACTGATTTGTATTAATTTTTATCTTTTAATTTTATCTTTGGCAAGTTATTTTTCAAACTTGAACGAGGGTCTAATCTATTAATTTTACCTTCTTTTCTGTCGTTTTTTCCATCACTTTTTCCAGCACGTTCTCCACCACTAAAATTCAGATAATCTTCACTAACGTGAGCAACAATGTCAATTATTGTTGATAATACACTTCGCTTTTCTCCATTATAGGTTCGTGTGTATTCTGCGTTATACCCTGCTGTCCAATCCGCTCCCATACCATTGGTCTTTTGATTAGCATATTGTTCGGTTGTCTGTCCCAAAGTATGTAACTCTTTTTTGTTGGTTTCAGGGTTGTTTATCGTACCGTTATCTTTTGCCTCTTGTAATTTTGCTTGTAATTCGGGTATTTTTGCATCAGGAACAATAACAGCATCTTTTAAACCGTCATCAGTATGATATAACAACTCACCCTTATCGTTATAATAGTCTGTTGTAAATTCTAATGCCTCGTTTCCGTCAGGGTCAATCATCATAATAACCGCACACTTACGTCATTTCTAACTTCAAAAAACAGAGGTCAGATTTTCCTACAAAACAACAAATCAAAGAACTTCCTGTTACGGCTACAAAATTACAAAAAAGATTTCATAAAT
>JAISKN010000089.1 GCA_031260925.1 Prevotellaceae bacterium
TTGATTATCGCCCACTTATAGGCATTGATATTGGAAAACAATATAAACCAAACAATTTGCCGAACACTAAAATTGTAGCACCGATTTACCCTGACAAAGTTGGAATAAAATATCACACAGCAGGACTTTTGCAGTTCGGCTTGTCGGTAAAATACCTTTTTTGAATTAAGAATTAAGAGTTAAGAATTAAGAGTTAAGAATTAAGAGTTAAGAATTAGAAAATTAAAATATTAATCACTAATCATTAATCATTTCATTATGCGCCGTTTGCCTGCCGAATGGGAACATCAAAGTTTTGTGCAAGTAACTTTTCCGCACGAAAATACTGATTGGGCTGATATGCTCGAAGAGGCTCAAAATTGCTTTTGCGAAATTATCAACGCAATTTTGGAATTTGAAAATGTGCTGGTGGTTGCAGACAATAAATTGACGATTGACGATTTACAATTTACGATTGAAAACACTCGCTCACAAATCGTAAATCGTCAATCTAAAATCGTAAATAATAAATTATTCATTGTTCATTGTTCATCAAACGACACTTGGGCGCGCGACCACGCAGGAATTACCGTTTTTGAAAATGACGAAAAAATTGTGCTTGACTTCACATTCAACGGCTGGGGTCTGAAATTTCCCGCAAACCTCGACAACCAAATAACGAATGCCATATTCAAAAATTCAAAGAATCAAAACGGACAAAGCCAATCGTCAATCGTAAATTATCTTGATTGCCGCAACTTTATACTCGAAGGCGGCTCGATAGAAAGCGACGGCAACGGCACAATTCTTACAACCGAAAAATGCCTTTTGTCAGAAAATCGAAATTATTTAACCAAAGTCGAAATAGAAGAAAAGTTTGAGCAATATTTCGGCACAAAGCGCGTTTTGTGGTTGAAAAACGGCTACCTCGCAGGAGACGACACCGACAGCCATATCGACACTTTGGCGCGGTTTTGCACCGAAAACACTATCGCCTACGTCAAGTGCGAAAATGAAAATGACGAGCATTTCACGGAACTGGCTGCAATGGAAACCGAACTAAAAGCGTTTCGCACCATTGACGGCAAGCCCTACAATCTTGTTGCTCTGCCAATGGCTGACGAAGTGCTTTTCAACGGCGAACGCCTGCCAGCCACATACGCCAACTTCCTGATTATCAACGGCGCAGTGCTTTTGCCGACCTATAATTCGCCAAAAGATGAAATTGCAGCCCAAATATTGCAAAAAATTTTCCCCGACAGAAAAATAATAAAAATCAACTGTCTGCCGCTCATCAAACAGCACGGCTCGCTGCACTGCGCAACAATGCAATTTCCTTAGTGGTTAATGGTTAGTGGTCAGTGGTTAGTGAAAATAAGGTTGTACCAAATTAACCACTAACCACTAACCACTGACCACTAAAAATTAATCATTAATCGTTTGTTGTTTCAATATTTTTTGTTTAATTTTGCAAACTTTTTAAAAATTTGATTGCAAAATTAAAATATTTCCCTGAAAATGAGCGAAATAGAGCAAAAATGGGACACCGTTATCGAACCGAAAACGGGACTGTTCAGGCTTGACTTAAAAGAAATTTGGAAATTCCGCGACCTTTTCTCGCTTTTTGTCAAGCGCGATATTATCACGCAATACAAGCAAACTGTATTGGGTCCGTTGTGGTTTATCATACAGCCTATTTTGACTACAATTATGCAGGTCGTAATTTTTAAAGGAGTGGCAAAAATGAGTACAGACGGCTTGCCTGCTATACTTTTTTATATGTCTGGCAACGTTTTTTGGGGTTATTTTTCCGAATGTATAACAAAAACATCATCAACTTTCAACACAAACGCAGCAATTTTCGGCAAAGTATATTTTCCGAGAATGATTGCGCCGCTCTCAACAGTAGCATCAAATTTAGTGCGTTTTGCAATACAAATGGCACTTTTCATAGCATTTTACATCTATTTTATCGCAACAGGCACGCCGATTTCGCCGAATATCTACTTGCTTATGTTTCCGCTTTTGGTGTTAATGCTTGCAGGTTTGGCGTTGGGTTTCGGCGTAATTGTGTCGTCTATGACAACGAAATATCGCGATTTGGCAATATTATTCACGTTTATTGTGCAACTTTGGCAATATGCTACGCCGGTAATTTACCCGATGAGTTTTATCGAAAATTCAACATTAAAATTAGCAATTAACCTTAACCCGCTAACGCCGATTTTCGAGGCATTCCGCTACGGCGCGCTCGGCGTGGGCAGTTTCAGTTGGTGGGGTTTGACATACAGTTTCGGCTTTATGATTGTGGTGCTGCTGCTCGGCACAATGGTTTTCAACAGAGTACAGCGCAGTTTTATGGACACGGTTTAATTTAATTATGAATTATGAGTTATGAGTTAAGAATTCAACTTTCGCAAGTTAAAATTATTAGAAAAATAAGAATAGGTAATAGGTAATAGGTAACAGGTAATATTGCATTCTACGACTGTTGCCTGAAAGGCAAATATTTTTCAGCCCAATGCAGAGCGTAGCGGCGCGTTGGGGAAATTCAGCCCAATGGCAACGCCTTGGGTAACAGGTAAAAATTAGATTTTACTAATTACCTATTAATCAAGATAATACAAAATATAAAACTTTTACAATTTGTTGATATATAATATATTAAATAACTTGCGAAAGTTGAATTAATCATTAAAAATTAATCATTAAAAAATAAAAAACAATTTATTATCATTATAAAATAAAAAATTTATGGCAAACGTAAAAAGAATTTATACTTTCGGCAACGGACAAGCCGAAGGTAAAGCAGATATGAAAAATCTGCTCGGAGGTAAAGGGGCAAATCTTGCCGAAATGAATTTAATTGGAGTGCCTGTGCCTCCTGGATTCACTATCACTACCGACACCTGCAACGAATACACGCAACAGGGCAAAGATGCTGTGGTTGCACTGCTCAAAAGCGATGTCGAGGCGGCAATGAAACAGGTTGAGGAACAGACAGGTACAAAATTCGGCGACAAAATTAACCCTCTTTTGGTTTCCGTTCGTTCGGGTGCGAGAGTGTCGATGCCCGGAATGATGGACACTGTTTTGAATCTCGGCATCAATGACGATGCTGTTGAGGCAATTTCGCAAAAATCGGGCAACCCGCGTTTTGCTTGGGACAGTTACCGCCGTTTTGTACAGATGTATGGCGATGTTGTTCTCGGAATGAAGCCCACTTCAAAGGAGGAACACGACCCGTTTGAAGTAATTATGGACGAAGTTAAAAAGGCTCGCGGTGTAAATCTTGACACCGAACTTACCGTTAATGATTTAAAAGAATTGGTAGTAAAATTCAAAGCCGCTGTAAAAGCGCAGACAGGCAAAGATTTTCCAAATGATGCATACGAACAACTTTGGGGCGCAGTGTGCGCAGTGTTCGACTCTTGGATGAACGAGCGCGCTATTGTTTATCGCCAAATGTACCGTATTCCAGAGGAATGGGGAACTGCTGTCAATGTTCAGGCAATGGTATTCGGCAATATGGGCGAAAAATCGGCTACGGGCGTTGCTTTCACACGCGATGCTGCCACAGGCGAAGATATTTTTAACGGCGAATATTTGATTAATGCGCAGGGCGAAGACGTTGTAGCAGGCGTGCGCACTCCACAGCAGATTACGCTCGAAGGCTCGCGCCGCTGGGCTGCACAACAGGGCAAAACAGAGGAAGAACGCGCTGCACAATTTCCTTCACTCGAAGAGTCAATGCCGGAATGTGCAAAACACCTTATCGAAGTTCAGCAGAAACTCGAAGACCACGCAAAAGATATGCAAGACCTCGAATTTACAATTCAGGACAGCAAACTTTGGCTGCTGCAAACCCGCAATGGCAAACGTACTGGCGCAGCAATGGTAAAAATTGCAATGGACTTGCTGCACGAAGGTACTATTTCAGAAAAAGAGGCTTTGTTAAGAATGGAGCCTGAAAAACTTGATGAACTTCTCCACCCTGTTTTTACAAAAGAGGCATTAAAAGAGGCAAAATCAATAACAAAAGGACTTCCTGCATCACCGGGCGCAGCCACAGGAAAAATCGTTTTTCACGCAGACGATGCGGAAGAATGGGTTGAACGCGGCGAAAAAGTAGTTTTGTGCCGTATAGAAACTTCGCCTGAAGATTTGCGCGGAATGAAAGTTGCAGAAGGTATTATGACCGCTCGCGGCGGTATGACATCTCACGCTGCTGTTGTGGCTCGCGGTATGGGCAAATGCTGCGTTTCTGCTGCTAACGGCGTACAAATCGACTACAAAGCAAGAACTTTGAAAATCAAAGATGTAGTTCTTAAAGAGGGCGATTATATTTCGCTCAACGGCTCAACAGGCTTGATATATGAAGGCAAACTTGCAACACAAACGCCTGAACTCAGCGGTGATTTTTCAGAAATAATGACGTTGGCAGACAAATATGCAAGGCTCAAAGTGCGCACCAATGCAGACACTCCAAACGATGCAACGGTTGCGCGCGAATTTGGCGCACAGGGCATTGGACTTTGCCGTACAGAACATATGTTTTTTGAAGGCGACAAAATTATTGCTATGCGCGAAATGATTTTGGCAAAAGACGAAAATGGTCGCCGTGCAGCATTAAAGAAACTGTTGCCGCTGCAACGTGAAGATTTCACAGGCATTTTTGAGGCTATGAACGGACTTCCTGTAACGGTACGTCTGCTCGACCCGCCATTGCACGAGTTTGTTCCTCACGACGAAAAAGGACAAAAAGAAATGGCTGAGGTAATGGGCGTTGCTTTCGAGGAAATTCACGCACGAGTAGAAGGCTTGCTTGAACAAAACCCGATGCTCGGTCTTCGCGGTTGCCGTCTTGGAAACCTCTACCCAGAAATTACCGAAATGCAGACCCGCGCCATTATTGAGGCTGCGCTCGCTCTCAAAGCAAAAGGCGTAGTAGTGTTGCCAGAAATTATGGTGCCTCTCACAAGTATTTTGCACGAGTTTGAGCAGCAAAAACGTATTATTGACGAAACCGCCAAACTCGTTTTTGACGAAACAGGCACAACAATCGAATATAAAGTCGGCACAATGATTGAAATTCCGCGTGCTGCGCTAACCGCTCACAGAATTGCCACAGCAGCAGAATTTTTCTCGTTCGGCACAAACGACCTCACGCAAATGACCTTCGGTTTCAGCCGTGATGACGTTGCCAAGTTCCTGCCGATGTACCTTGACAAACGTATTCTCAAAGAAGACCCGTTTGCCGTACTCGACCAAAAAGGCGTTGGACAGTTGGTAGAAATGGCTGTTAAAAACGGACGCGAGGCGCGCCCAGACCTCAAATGCGGCATCTGCGGCGAACACGGCGGCGAGCCAAGCAGCGTAGAATTTTGCCACCGCACAGGTCTCAACTATGTAAGTTGCTCGCCGTTCCGCGTGCCTATCGCACGTCTGGCAGCAGCGCAGGCAGCGTTGAGATAATATAAAATGTATAATGAAAAATGCAGAATTTCTAATGAAGTTCTGCATTTTTTTTATTCCCAAGTCTTTGTAAATGTCGCTGAATATGTTTTACCTTCATTGTCAGTCATTGTCAAAGTGAATGTATGAGTTTGTAACAATGTGGGTTCTGAAATAAATAAAAAATTAAAAATTCCGCAATTATAAAGTAAACTACCAGCATCAGATTTTAATAAAATCAAATCATCATTTGTAACATCTGACAACAATTTGTCAACAGGAAACATATATTTTATCTGCCAATTTACATAATTAAAGCCAAATGGGAGCATTAATTTTTTAAAATTATTAGAGAGTAAAGACATTTTACTCCAATCAAATACATCGTTGTACCCGCTTTGAATATATTTAATTGGCGAATATGATGCAATCCATATTAAATCATTAAGAGATGTCCCTGATAAATGATTATCATCATAATCAGCATTGCTAATAATATTAATGTTTATAAGAGATTGAGCAAAAAATTCGTGTCTATTATCACTATCATCGCACGAATTTATTGCAATAGTTTGATAATATGATATATCGCCATATATCGCCGAATAATAGTTATACAAACTATCTTCATTTATTCCGTCAGAAGTATTAACATATTCGTCAATTTCATAACCTTGCCCAAATGTATAGTTAAAACTACCAAATACTGTAAATCCTAAATCATCAATATTTGAAATTCCGATTGAGGATAAATTTCCATACATAAGTACATAGCCTTTGGACATTTGAGGGTTTGGATGGCAATCACCAATGTGATTGCAAGATAACATAATGTGTGCAAATAATATTAGAATCAATAATTTTATTTTTCTTGTTTTCATAGTTATTTCATTTTATAGGTTATCATTTCATTGTCAAAACAATATTCTCTATCAACTGTCCCCCAAGAATCACCAGCATCTGGTTCTGTTTGTATTGGTCCGTCTGTCATATCAAATAATTTGTCATATTCATACTTCCATAAAGCAGAAAGATAGTACCCATCATATGAACCTTCATAACCAAAATTACAATGCACCAATGTTCTGTATGTTGAAGATGTTTGAGGAACACTGCCATAAAGCGGATTCATAATAGTATCTACTCTATATTGTTTAAGATACCCGTCTATAACCCAAGCGTGTCCGTGTGTTTTATTATTCTTGTCTTTTCTAGAAGAACCATACACGACAGGTTTATTAGCATTTAAATGTTCCAATAATTTTACCTCGTCATATTTATTTATTTTATGAACATCATAATATTCATCATAAGTGGCAATTGTTCTTCTTGCTCCTTCCATATTTGAAGAACTTTCTTCTTCTCCATACCAAATAGTGCATTTTTTGCCAATAGTATTTACCCATTTGGCAACAGTAGGAACATAAGGTTCATTTTGATGATAATACAAATCTTTATACGTTTTTATCTGCTGCCAATTTCCTGAAAGATTACCTATCTTTGTAGGTTTTTCATGTGCAGAAAACATCTGTATTACAGCAATAGGGACACAACCTGCTACTGCTTTCTTATGTCCAAAGAAAGTATAGCATTCATTGTTGTAAGGTGCATTTTGACCCCATTTTACAAATACTAACGGAAATTTTTTGATATAATCAAACCAATCTTTACCATAATGTATATCAAATTCATATATAGGCTCATATCTAAAAAATGTAAGACAAGTGTATTGCATTACATTTGAGGTTATTATCTGCATTCCATTTTGTAAATACTGATAAACATTATAAGTGCTATCCCAAACAAATGTATTGCCAAATTCGTCTTGAAGAGGCTGTTGGTAGTAATCAATATAAGAATAATTGCCCAATATTAGTTCAAAATCTTTTGGCGAAATTGTGCCTTTTTCAGTTATTGCTAAAACGATTTCGCCTGCTCTTTTATCGGCAGTTAATATTGCAAAGCCGTTTTCCTCGCCATAATTTACCAAATAGTAAATATTTTCAGGTAAATCAATATCTGGTATTGTTTTCCAATATTGATTTAAAACATCAGTGCTAACCGAAGATACAGATTTAATGTCAGAATGAGAATGTCCTTTTTGCAAATCAGCGTATTCAAGCACTTTGTCAAGTTCTGCCAAAGCAGAATCCAATGAAACAGTGTATTTTGTTTCATTGCTTGACATTATCCGTTGAGAATGTTGCATCTCATTTTCCATTTTGGGTACAAAATCCTCTTTGCACCCTGCACAAGCAATAATAAATATGCTTAATGCTAAAAAATTTAATTTTTTCATATTTTTTAGGTATTAGTTAGAAATAAAGTGCAAATGTAAATACTATTTTTTTATTTTCCAAATATTTTTTCAAGTTTTTTTTCAGTTTTTCAAAAAAAATCAGTATCTTTGCAAAACAATATTTTAAAATTTTAAATTATGAATAATGTAGCATTAATTACGGGTGCATCAGGCGGCATCGGGCTTGAAATAGCCAAACTGTTTGCAGACGACAATATTGACCTTTTGCTTGTGGCGCGAACAGAAGATAAGTTGCTGAAAATCAAGAAACAACTTGAAACTCAACATCAAATAAAAGTGTATTATGTGCCTGCTGATTTGTCGGTTTTGAGCGGCATAAAAACCATTGAAAAATATGTACAGGACAATTCTCTGCAAGTTGATTTTCTTGTAAATAACGCAGGTTTTGGCGATTACGGCAATTTTTACGATTGCAATATTGAAAAAAATCGCGAAATGATTGCCTTAAATGTAGGCGCGGCAGTAGAATTTAACCATATTTTCCTCAAAAAAATGGTAGAACGCGGCAGAGGCAGAGTTTTGAATGTTGCCTCAATCGCGGGGCTTTTGCCTGTGCCGACAATGTCGATTTACGGCGCAACAAAAGCGTTTGTACTCTCATTTTCGGAGGCGTTGTGGCAGGAATTGAAAGGCAGCGGCGTAACCGTTACAGCGTTATTGCCAGGACCTGTTGCCACCAACTTTTTCGACAGAGCCAACGCTCAAAAAGTCAAAATGTTCAGTTCCACAATGCCTGCCGACAAAGTCGCCGAATGCGGTTATCGAGCGATGATGAAAGGAAAAAGGCGCGTTATTGCAGGCTTTTCAAACAGAGCGTTGGACTTCGCAATGAAACTTGTCCCAAAGTGCCTCGCGCTGAATATGACTGCTGATTTGATGAAAGAAAACTAAAAAACAGGGAGTACAACTTAAATTGTACTCCCTGTTTGTTATTCCGCTCACAAAATTTTCACTATTGCTCTGTTGCCGAGCGGCTTTGAAAATTCTTTGATTTTGCGGTTGATTTCGACTATTTCCTGCTGAATTTGATTGATTGTTTCGGTCTCTTGCAGGGGCGTTGCCCGCAATGCTGCTACGGCTCTTTTTTTCTCGTTCAATGCAAGTTCATTGACATATTCGCCAAAAACACGAATAATTTTAGAGAGCAGTTCCTCGATTTTTTCCTGTTCTTTGCGTTTCATCAGATTTTGCTCCTGTACAAAAAGCCGTTCCCGCCGCGTGTAGTCTTCGAGCGCGTCATTATAAGTATGCACGTCTTCAAAATTATCTTCATCAGGCGGCACAGGCAATTCCTCCAAAATATGCTCCTTTTCCTTATAAATATTGCTCAAAGTGTATTGCTCAATAAAAATTTCGGCAGCAAACTGGCTCACCTGCGGGTCAGGGTGATATTTGAAGTAGGTTTCAATCTCTTTATTATTATCAAGTAATGAGTGATGAGCATCAGGCAAGCGGTTTTCTGTACTTTCTATTTGATACTTTCTACTTGATACTTTTTCCACAAAATCATAAAAAATATTTTCATAAAAAGGATTGGAAAATTTAAGATTTGCAGCCTTAAAATTCTCCGCTATAAATTCGGCAGCGGTAAAAGATTGCTCGTTATCAGCATAAACAATCGGCGTTTTTCCGCATTTTATCGCAAAAATCAACAGTTCTTTTTCCAAGCGGTCGATTTTATTATTTTTAGTATTGAGTATTTTAGTATCAGGTATCAAGTTTTCGTTTTTCTGATTTAATGCCTGCTGGTCTTGTCTTGATACTTGATACTCATTACTTGATACTTTAAGTCGTTTTATCTCACCTATTTTCCCATAAATCGTTTCTATGCTGATATTCAACAACTTGGAACACTCTTTGGCGTACTCTTCCCGCAGCAGTTCGTCAGGCACAACGGCAATATCTTTGATAATGTCCGAAATCATTTCCGCCTGTTTTATCGGGTCGCCATTTATTTTTGGCTCTGAAACATTGATTTTATACCTGATAAAATCGGTTTGGTTTTGGGTCAAATAATTAATTACTTCGTCTGCATTGTGTTTTTTGGCAAAACTGTCAGGGTCGTCTCCATCGGGCAAAAGCACTGTGCGCACGTTCATTCCCTCACTCAAAATCAGGTTAATGGCTTTCATTGTCGCCTTTATTCCTGCCTCGTCTCCGTCATAAATCACCGTAATATTTTGAGTGTAACGCTTAATTAGCCGCACCTGTTCAGGCGTGAGAGCCGTTCCACACGAGGCGACAGTATTTTGCAGCCCTGTCTGAAACATCGAAAGCACGTCAATATTTCCCTCGACCAAATAGCAACAGTTGGCTTTGGCAATGGCATTGGCTGCAAGATAAACGCCGTAAAGTTCGCGGCTTTTGTTATAAACATCGGTGTCAGGCGAATTAATATATTTGCCGACATTTTCTTTTTTTTGCAAAATTCTACCGCCAAAACCCACAATTTGCCCAGACGGCGAATGTATCGGAAACATCACCCTGTCTCGAAATCTGTCGTAATACCGTCCGTCTTCGCTTTGCCCTACAAGCCCCGCTTTTAGCAGTATTTCCGCAGAAATTCCATTGCGTTTTGCCTCGTCAATCAGCACATTTTTTTCTGGCGCGTAGCCGAGTTTAAACTTTTCGATTGTCTGCTCCGAAATTCCGCGCTCATAAAAATAGGACTTCCCAATGGCAATTCCAGTCGGGTTTTCGCTCATATATTTTGCGTAAAAATCGGCTGCAAAACTGTTCGCGTGCAAAAGGCTTGCCCTCTCGCTCTGCTTTTCTTTTTCCTCTGATGTCAGTTCTTTCTCTATTACCTCAATGTTGTATTTATTTGCTAAATATTTCAACGCCTCAGGGTAGGAAAGATGCTCGTGTTTCATTACAAAATTAACAGAATTTCCGCCTTCGCCGCAGCCAAAGCACTTAAAAATGCCGCGCGCAGGCGACACCGAAAATGACCCTGTCTTTTCGGAATGAAAAGGACAAAGCCCGATTAAATTCGCACCCCGCCGCCGCAGCGACACAAAGTCGCCCACAACCTCTTCAATTCGGGCTGCATCAATAATTCTTTCTATGGTCTGACTGTCAATCAAAAATAATAATTTTAATCGTTAAAAATGCGTGCAAAGATACATTTTTTTTACAAGATAAACAAAAAAGACTGTCTCAAAAGCACGCAGATGACGCAGATTAGACAGATTTACGCAGATTTTTAGTAACAATAAATTAGATAAAACGCAGATAATCAATATTTTAATTATCTGCGTTTATCTTTTAAATCAGCGTTATCTGCGTGCTAAAAGACTTTTGAGACAGCCCCTTTTCTTAATCTTATTACCCACGATAACTATCAGGGAGGTTTATTTTTTAATCAGCACTTTTTGTTCAATAATATTATTGTTTTGTTTAAAAACAACAATATAATTGCCTGCTGCCCATTGCGATATATTCAGAGCAATTTCGTCCTGTTTGCTGTTGCAAGATTTATTCCAGATTAATTGACCAGACGCGCTGTAAATAAACATCTTGCAGTTATCAGCATTTTCTACGCTGTAAGATATATTTACAATATCTTTCATTGGGTTTGGAAAAACACTGAAATTTTGCAAAATACTATTTTGCGCTGGCATTCTGAAATTACCTTTATTTATTGCTACGCTTGTTTTGCAATCAGGACATTTCGGGTCGCTGCTTTGAGCAATAATATCAAGATTAATCACTGGATTTGATAAATTACTTTCAATATATGTCAGATAATAGTTTTGCGATGAGCCTGCTGGCAGTGTTGCAGATGCAGGGACAAAGAAACCGTCTGTTGCAGGGTTTGCCGAAAATGTTAATAGCCAATCGCAACCAGATGAATTTGTAACAGATACAACAATATCATAAGAAACATAATTGCCAATATTTTTTTTGACTATTTTTGTATCAACATCTTTAAAATTACAACCGTCACAGTTGATAAACGATACGTCAAAGGTCTCGCTTCGCGCCGATAAATCATTGCCGTAATTGTCGCTTACAGTTAAATCCAAAGAGTGTTCGCCAGATTGCGGGTAGGTTATATGGTTATTTTCCGCTCTGCTTTTGCTGCCCGATAAAGTATAGGTTGTACCCCAAAGCCAATACCATTTATGAAATTTCACATACGGAGACGGGGCAAGTACATATAATTCATCGCTGCCGCCGTATGATTTGCCATAGCAAATTGTATAACAGCCTCTTTCTGGTACTATCCACATATATTCTTTCGGGTCGCGAGGCAAAATAATTTCTGTTTCCGACTTGCAGCCGAATTCATTAATAAAAATCACCTTATACACTCCGCCGTGATTAACCGTTATTGTGCTGCCGTTCATTCCATTACTCCAAATATAAGTACCTGGTTTGCCTGTTGCCGCATTAATAGTTGCCTCATACAATCCTGTTGCATTATACAGAGCAGAATTTAAAGTATAGGTTACACTCGGAGGCGGTGCAGGCGGATTAAATACAACCGTGCTTTGCTTTGTTGTTGTGCAGCCGTTGTCAAATCTCACTTCAAATATATAAGTGTCATTTGGGAAACTCATATTTGGATTCAAATATATTGTTCTCTCAATTACATAACTCTCATTAGCAGGCGGATTTATCACTCTTTGCCAAGCGGTAGTCGGCAGCGTGCCATTGGTTGAACGCCACCTGTACTCCATATTCGGCATCGGGTTTGATATTGTGCCTTTGAGTTCAAAACTGCCGCAGTCGGCGCATACTCCCGCAGGTGCAGAGAGCCATACCTGAGGAACTGGCATAAACTCTACGTCTTTTCTACTAATAGTAGGCAGCACATTACAACCATCTGGATTTTTTACCTTTACCCAATAGCCGCCCGATTTTGTAGTGATATAGAAAGGCGAGTTTGCTCCCGCTATCTCCGTATTGCCATTCATCCATTGATAATATGGCAGATTAGTATAAGGAGTTTCAATTCCACTAACATTTCTAACCAAACTTAAAGTTATGCTTTCACCTTTGCACGCGCTTGCAGGCTGGGCTTTTACTTTTACGTCTACTCCGTCAAGTTTATTACTGTTTATATGTACCGGCACAGGCGCAGATGTAACCTCGCAACCATATTTATCTCTTTCTGTAAGAGTAATATTATAATAGCCTGCATTTGGAGGCATAAACTCAACTGTTGTCAAGTCGTTGGTTACAGGCAGACCGTCATTAATATTTTCAAAACTCCACCTGTACGAACTTGTCGGGTTAATATTAGTAGGCTGCAAAAGTATATGCTCATCAGGGCAAGCGCTCGTATTAGTTACTGTAAAGGCTGCCGTAGGCGCGGCAGGAAATGACACAGTGGTTTGGGCAGTGCATACAGGGTATGCCGCTCCTGCCAAAGTTGAGGTATGAGTTTCCACCTCTATGGTAAGGGTTGTTGCATTATTTCCAATATAATATGTGTAATTTGTTGTCGGCACTATATTTCCGTTTATTCTAAACACAGGCGTTTCTGCAACTACATTGCCCTCAGGCATATATACCGAGTTGTCGTATAATTGCAGGCAATATGTTTGGTTATTGGAACGCCGAACAGTTATCCCTTCACAACTGCCGTAACCGCAACTTACGCTATATCTAATATCAGGTTTTACAGGTTTTATTATATTCCGCTCAGCCTTATAAATACAGCCGTCTTCCGAATAAGTATATATTACTCTGTAAATGCCAGCCTCTGAAATATTAAAATACGCCTCATTGATGTTTTGCGACTGTATTGTTATCGCGCTACTGTTTGGTGTCGACCAAACAGCATTCTGCTTGGAAATAGCAGCCCATACCTTAACAGTGCTGCAATCAATATTTTGCGCATAAAGACTGTTTGTTGGAGTTGGACAGTTGGGGTCATCGCTTGGGCAATTATTGGAAAATCTAATATTTCTTGACCTTGTTGCGCAACCCTGTTCCGATGTTGATACCGCGTAATATTGCCCAAAACCCATATCTGAATCTTGATACTCCGACACAATAGTAATATTATTGCCTGTTCCAACACTGTAATCTCCGTCTGAACCTACTTTAAACCATTCTGTTGTAGTATTTAGCAAATCGTTTTGAATAGTGGCATAAAGTTGTTGCGACCAATACGGATTGGTAGTTTCACACGTTTCATAATTGTATATATTAACCTTTAAATTAGGTTGAGGTATAATATTAACAGTGCTTAATATCTCAATAGGAGTACAGATATTTTCTGCTCTAATAACAGTTCTTATTGTAATCTGCACATTGTCTTCAGAAAGATTTTGATAATGAAGATTGGCAGATGAAAACGATGTACCGTTAATATTAGAAGCCATATTTATTTCCTGTTCGTTGAGAATATTTGATTTTGCAACGGCATTAATAAGCGCAAAACTTGATGTAAAATTGAGATTAAATTCTTCATTGGAACATATATTAATACCGTTATTTACTGTTGAAATTACAGGCTGAGGCTTTATCTGTATTGCTCTTGCGTGTGTAAGTTTTTGCCCGCAAGATGTTACAGTCAGTTTTAATATGCAGATTGAGCCTGAGGAAACATTATTCCAAGTCAATGTTGGGTGTATTGTAGATGCGCCTGATATGCTGCCAAAATTAATGGCTAAAGGCTGTCCGTTTGGTGATGTTAATTCCCAAAAAACGTTTTCATAACTGTCAGGGATAACAGCATTAAAGACTTCCGATGTGCTTGGGCAAACCAAATAAACATCGTTTGGAGCAATAATATTGTTATTTTTGTCTTTGATTTGAATATTGGTGTTATCAACCTCTGTAACAGTTTTTGAAATAACAGTTCTTGAATAGCAATACGGAGCATCGTTTGAACGGAAACGAACCGTAATTGTGTGAGAGCCGTGCGTTTGATTAAAAATAATATCGGCATCTTCGCCCATATAGGTTTGCCCTGCTGCCATACCAGCAAAGTGTCCGTTGGTAACAGCCCAGACAGCCGTCATATTTTCGGGCATTTCGCTGCTTAACGAAAAGTTTTCTGCCAATTCAGTACAAACTTTATTTTTGCCGACAATAGTATCACCAACAACATCGTTCTGACATACAATATTGCAATTTAATATTATATGAAATAGTAAAAATATCATTCATTTTAGCGGTATAAATCAGGTTTATTTTTCTAATAATATATAATGATTATCGTGTGTTGTACCTAATTAGCCCGAAAGGACTTGATTTTCATAACCGCAGGCGAGCGCAGCGTTGCCTGCGGTAGTGCAAAGCACTAAACCCGCCTGCCTGAAAGGCAGAACTTTCTTACTCTTTCAAAAAATACTTCTCGTCAATTTCTACTCCGTTGTCTATCAAGAATTGCCTGTATTCTTCTTCAAAACTAACAGTTTTATGATGCTCTTTTTGATTTTTAATATAATTTATAATTGTCTGTTTTTCATTCAAATTGTATGTAAAAGCAGCAAAACTTACCGCCCAACCCTCAAAATTAGGAAAATTTTGATTTTGTCCCAACCATTTACTTGAATGTTCCTTAATTTCCCGCATAAAATCAGATAATGCAAAAGTCGGGTGCATATCAAATAGTAAATGTAAATGATTTTCCGTTCCGCCAATGCGGTAAAGTTTCGATTTTTTGTTGTCAATAATACCCATAATATAGGCATACAATGCTTTTTCGTGTGTTTTTGGAATTGTATTTTTCCTGTATTTTGTACAGAAAACAGCGTGATATAATAATTTTGTATAACTCATATTTTTTCAATTAGTTTTGCCTTTCAGGCAATCGTTAGTTTATTCTTTATTTCCGCAGGCAACGCTACGCTCGCCTGCGGTTATGGAAGTTTAACCTTTCAGGTTATCAATGCCCAAAAACTCCATTGCTGAAAAACAGCAATGAGAATACCATTAAAATGGTTTTTGTAGTTAAATTTTTCATAATACAGTTTTTTTTAAAAAAGTTAGTTAAAAATATATAATTAATATGGATAACGTGTTTAAATTCTATATTTTGCTGTCGTTTTGTAGGGGCGTTGCGCGAAACGCCCCTACGGTTTTCACCCCACCCCGACCCTCCCCAAAGGGGAGGGAGTTCCCAATATTGCATATTAGCACGTTCTTTGACCTGCCCGACACTCTCTCCCCTTTGGGGAGGGTTGGGGTGGGGTGTTGTCTTTTATTTTTTTATTAACTTTACAGTTTCGTTTCCTTTTTCTGTTTCAACTGTTACAAAATAGACGCCGTTTGCCAAGCCTGAAACATTTATTGTTGCTTTGTAGTCAGGCGTTTGCAGCCTTGTTCTGCTTACTGCGCGACCCAATACATCAAGCAGAACAACTCTTTTTATTCTCGATGTTTCATTATTAACTGTAAATTCAACACTTGCAGGGTTGGGGTATAGTTTTGTAGCGGTTTTATCTGCTAATGTTTCCTCGTTTTTTGATGGCGGAATATAATCGCAACCGTGCGAGCCAAATTTACCAATAAAAAAATCCGTGTCTCCGCCGCCCTGTTTTATCATTATATCAGGATTTTCTGGATTAAGATTATATTTTGTTGCTACCATTCCGCCTATTATATAATCATCATTTTTATTCGCTGCAATGCTGGTAACTAAATTGTAGGTAGTGTTCCCATAATAATTTGCCTCGCTTAGCCATTCACTATTGCTGATTTGCTCGCCTGTATTTTTATCATATTCAGAAACAAATAATTTGCTCATATTTATGTCTGGGTCTGTGCAGCCTACCCATTGTCCATTATATTCAAAATATATTCTATTGCCTGATACTGCAACGTTATTTGTTTGCGCATTATTCTTTACAAAATACCGTATTGCAATCGTATAAGGAACAGGCAAATCATATACTTTGCTGTGCCATTCAATATTTGAATTGCTGTTTATTTTTATAATTTTGTTTTGGCTATTATCTATTTCTGTATTGCCAAAATTTTTTCCGTAAAAATTAATGTATATAAAACCTTCATTATCAACAGTCAATGAGTGTATTTGAGGCAGTTTAACAACATCACTTGGTTTTCCTTTTTGATGCCATAAGTGATTGCCGTTATAATCAAATGCTGCAAGATAACACTCTCCGTCTGATACAAATGTAAAAGAATATATTGTATCACCGTCTATTACAACGTGATACATCCCGTCAATACCATCACCGTTCCAACTCCTACTTGCAAACCCCAAATAACCTGCAAGATAATATTTCTGATTTATATTATCATACTTAAAATAAAAGTTATTGTTATCAAAATTCTTACTACAGGTCATATTTTTTACAGGCAACTGCACATAGTCCAAATAGTTTAAATCTCTGTCATAGCGCGCTACTAATGCAGTAGATACTGAAAGAAACGCACTGTCGATTACTATCTGTCCATTTTCAAAAGTAGCAGGAGAATAGGAATCAATAATCTCTGAACTGAATACGGCAGTAATCAATCTGTGTAAAGTGCCGTCAGGCTCTACCTCCAAACCAACAATATCCACAAGTCCCGGCACAGGCTCATTAATCAGTTGCAATTCGCCAAGAGTATCAAGTCTAATTAAAAATCTTGAGTGTCCTATTTGGTCTTTTAGGCTTACAAAAAGTGTGTCAATAACATTATTGTTATTTCTAAAATAGAGCGTATCGTTATAATTGGTATTACGCGGATTTGAACTTATATCAACAAATACTCCGCCCAAAGTATCAATGCCGAAACCTGTAATAATGTCATCGCCTTTTGAGCCGATAATATAATGCCAAAGCAGATTGCCCTCACAGTCAAGTTTGCCGAGCATTATATCTCTAAAAGACCAATCAGGGTCCCACCAATCGTAAGTAGTATTGTATGTTGGTATTATCATTCCGTCAAACTCTATGCCGAGGTTGTCCGCTCCGCCTATTTGCGCAGCGAAGTAAGTATTGTTGTTTTTATCAACTTCAAGCCCGACAATTTGCTCCATTTCTTTGGCGGTAAGATTAGAACCGCCCATTGTTGTGTGGTGGTATTGGTCTCCGCCGCTTTTTGCCCACTGCCATTGGAGTGTTTGGGCATTAGCCGCGCCTGCAATAAGAGCAGTTAATAATAAAAAAGTAAATTTTTTCATAATTGTATATTTTTTTTGCGGTATTAAACAAAAAATAACACTGCAAAATTATAAAAATATTTTCATAATAATGAAAAAAACAAATTTTTTAATAAGTTTAACTACTTTTAGATAAAATTATGATATTTATGTGAATACTGGTTGAAATGTGCCGTTAGGCACTAAATACGGTAGAAATACGTTTAGTAATGCCAAATAAATAACATATAATTCAACTTTCGCAAGTTAATAAATTTGCAAAATAACAACACGGAAAAACTCATTTTTACCTAATTTTAAAAACAAAACAACCTCAGTAGCAATAAGTTACAATTAATTCCAACCTCATTACCTCATTAAAAGATTGATAAGATTGGAAAAATTGAAAATTAGGTAATGAGGTTAAAAAAGGTAAAAACTATTGGCTACTGAGGTTGTTTTGTAAGAAAAATTAGGTAAAAATAAG
>JAISKN010000116.1 GCA_031260925.1 Prevotellaceae bacterium
GCTCAACAATTCGTTTGACGCGCTGCTCGCGGAACGCAAAAGTCCGATTATCGTTTATGCAGGGCAAAATATTGGCGAGGATTATCTTTTTGAGTTGCAGCAACTTTTGAAAAACAAAAAGTTCGGCATTATTTCGATTTCAAAATCGGGAACAACCACCGAACCTGCGCTTGCATTCCGTCTTTTGCGCGAACAACTCGAAAGTCAGCAGGGAAAAGCATCTGCTGTGCGCCACATCGTTGCCGTTACCGACAAGGCGCGCGGCGCACTCAAAGTGTTGGCAACGCAAGAGGGCTACAAATCGTATGTGATTGAGGACAATATCGGCGGGCGTTTTTCGGTGCTGTCGCCTGTGGGCTTGCTGCCGATTGCCGTTGCTGGCTTTAATATCAGGGAGTTGATTGCGGGCGCAAAGTCAATGGAGAAACAGACATCGGCAGAAGTGCCGTTTGACGAAAACCTCGCAATGCAGTATGCTGCCGTTCGGAATATTCTTTATAAAAACGGAAAAAAAATTGAGGTTTTGGCAAATTTTAACCCGAAACTGCACTATGTTTCGGAGTGGTGGAAACAACTTTACGGCGAAAGCGAGGGCAAAGAAAATCTTGGAATTTTCCCCGCTGCCGTTGATTTTACAACCGATTTGCACTCAATGGGGCAATATTTGCAGGAGGGCGAGCGCATTTTGTTTGAAACCGTGATTTCGGTTGAAAACCCGAATTTTGAGGTGAAAGTTCCTGCCGACAACGCCGACCTTGACGGCTTGAACTATCTTGCAGGCAAGCGCGTGGATTTTGTCAATAAGCAGGCGGAACTCGGCACAATGTTTGCCCACGTTGACGGCAGCGTGCCAAACATAAAAATCACCTTACCCGCGCTCGACGAATATTATCTTGGGCAGTTGCTCTATTTCTTTGAAAAAGCGTGCGGCATCAGCGGCTACATTCTCGGCGTAAATCCGTTTGACCAGCCCGGCGTAGAGGCATACAAGAAAAATATGTTTGCCCTGCTTGGGAAAAAAGGTTTTGAAAAAGAGAGCGAGGCGATACAATTAAGAATTAAGAATTAAGAATTACGTTTGCTTAATATTTTTTTTAAATTATCAAGATAATAGGAAACAATTAAATAAACAGAATATAAATAAAGAAACCTGTCATTCCCGCGCAGGCGGGAATCTCCTTGTTGCATTCTACAAATGGGATTCCCGCCTGCGCGGGAATGACACCTGTTTTTTTAGTTACCACCAGATTTTTTAGACCTCAAAAAAATATTAACCATAAAAAATCTGCAATATCTGAGTGTCAAAATACTTTTTGGACAACTTCTTTTTTATTTGCAAATCTCGTAAATTTAATATAATTTTGCACCATATTTACTAAATTTAAAAAATGGACAGTTTATTAAAACTACTTTTGGCTTTTGTTTTGGTGCTGCTCAACGGCTTTTTTGTGGCTGCCGAATTTTCGATTGTCAAAGTACGCTGTTCGCAACTGCAACTAAAAGCAGATGAGGGCAACAAAACCGCGAAAAAAGCGGAGGGCATTGTCAAAAAACTTGATGCCTACCTCTCTGCAACGCAACTCGGCGTAACACTCGCCTCGCTCGGTTTGGGCTGGGTCGGCGAAAGTGCATTTCACCATATTTTTGTCAATTTGTTTGCGTTTTTTGGTTTAAATCCAGAAAACGGCACTGTTACTGCGGTGGCAGTGGCATCAAGTTTTTTGTTGATAACAATGATACATATAATTTTGGGCGAACTTGTGCCGAAGTCAATCGCAATACGCAAATCAGAAAGCACAACGCTTTTTGTGGCGCACCCTTTGAGTTGGTTTTACAACATTTTTAAACCGTTTATTTGGCTTATGAACGCAATTTCAAACGGTATTTTGCGAATTATAAAAATTGACCCTGCTGCCGACCGCGATATTCATTCGAGCGAAGAACTGCAACTGCTTGTAAAGCAATCGGCTGACGGCGGCGAAATTGAGGAAGAAGATTACGAGATTATCAAAAATGCGTTCGATTTTACCGACCATTCGGCAAAGCAAATTATGATACCGCGCCACAATATTTTTTCGATTGATATTGACGACCCGAAAGCCGAAATCATTGACAAAATACTCGAAAACGGATATTCGCGCATTCCTGTTTATAAGGACAGCATTGATAATATTATAGGCATTTTTTATGCAAAAGAGGTTGCCCGCGAATGTTTTAAATTTAAAGATAATTACGAACAGTTTGATATTCAGACGCTTTTACACGAGCCGTTTTTTGTTGTCGGCAGTAAAAAAATAGCCGATTTGCTCAAAATTTTTCAACAAAAAAAGCAGCATTTGGCGGTGGTGATTGACGAATTTGGCGGAACAGACGGCATTATTACGCTCGAAGATATTTTGGAGGAACTTGTCGGCGAAATTCAAGACGAGGAAGACGAGGAGGGGAAAACTGTTGAAAAAATCGCCGAAAACACTTTTGTTGTTGATGCCATTCAGCCGTTGGAGGAAATCAACGAGCAACTTCCGCAGCCTTTGCCGTTGTCGGAAGAGGGCGATTACAACACGCTTTCGGGCTATATTATGCACAAAATCGGCGACATTCCAATCGAAAACCAAGAAATTGCGATTGACGATTACAATATCAAAATTTTAGAAATGCAAAATAAAGGCGTTGAAAAAGCAGAATTAACCTATATGCCTGAAAAAGAAGAAGTTAATGAAAATTAAGAATTAAGAATGTCTTATGTAAGTACTGATTGTCCTGAAAGGACAGATTTTCATAACCGTAGGCGAGCGTAGCGTTGCCTGCGGTATACAAGCGGTACTCATAACTGCCTGAAAGGCAGAACTTTATTTATATTAAAATTATAAACACAATGAAAAAAATCAGTTTTTTATTAATCGCGGCGATTTTTGCAATAAATTGCTTTGCGGCAAAACCACAACCGCAACCGTTGAGGTTTAATTTGCAGAATGGGCAAACTTTTACACACGATGTAAATTTGAATATGAATTTAGACGTGAGTATGCAGGGACTTTCGATGAATGTTGATATTCCAATTTTAGCAACGCTCAAATATGAGGTTATTTCCGAAAATTCTGTCGACACAATTATTCTAAAAGCCGAACTTGATATGGTGAAAATGCACGTTGAATTTATGGGGCAGAAGTTGGATTTTGACTCGGACTCTGAGAATAATGATAACGACAAATTTTCAGGCGCATTGAAAGATGTTTTGCACAAACCTTTTGAAATTCATTTTGATAAATTCAGAAAAATTACTGATATTGTCGGTTTAGATTCTGTTTTTAAGAAAAATGTAACGTCAAACTCTAATAGTTTTGAGTTTATTGCACCATTAGATACTGTTGCTGTGGAAGAAAGTGATGAATGGTCTTCTGGCGAAATGATAATCGGTGAAACCAAATTTAATTTAGAATCTAATACAACCAATACAGAAAAATCTGAAGATAATAAATTAAGCAAGGAAGACCTAAGAGAAATTTACCCTTGGTTAAGTATGGTATTTTTTTCTGATGAGCCTGCAAAAAAAGGCTTGAAATGGAATCAACAATTAAAAAAGACAGAAAATGTAGCAACTATTGAGTTAAACCAAAATTATAAAATTAAAGAGATTAATCAAGATAATGTTGTAATTGAGTGTAATGAAAAGATAAAAATGGCTGGAAATGACAAAGATGTTGATATAAATATGACAGCAAATTCTAAAGGCAATGTTGTGGTAGATAATTTTGGCTGGTTGCTGTCGTCAAATCTAAAATCTGTTATAAATGCGATTATTAAACTTGAAAAAATGAATATTCCATTGAAAATTACTTTTGACTTGAATATTATTTCAAAATAAAAATCTATTAATAAAAAAAAATAAAAAACATTATGAAAAAATTAAATTTAATTTTAATCGCGGCAGTTCTTACAATGAATTGCTTTGCTCAGAAAACCGTTGAATTGCGGTATAACTTGCAGAAAGGTCAAACTTATACGCAGGAAATGGATATGAAAATGAATGTAAAAATGGAAGTGCAAGGTATGAAAATTGATACCGATGTGCCTTTTTTTGCAAAAATTTCGTACAAGGTTTTAGCGGCTGAAAACAAAAATTTTACACTCGAAACTGCTTACGATGTAATGCGTATGAAAATGAATGTTATGGGGCAGGATATTGGTTTCGATTCCGAAAATCCAAATGACAACAGTCCGCTGGCAATGCTTGCGGGAATGGTTGGCAAAAAATTTACGATGACGCTTGACGAACTCGGCAATGTTGTGAATATTGAAGGGTTGGACAAACTTTTTGAGTCAATGTTTGAGGGCAAAAATTTTACCGAAGAACAACTAAATCAAATGAAAGCCACTGTGTCGTCTATTTTTAGCGAGGAAAAAATCAAAGAAAATTTTTCGTCAGGCTCAATTATTTTTCCAAAAGAGGCAGTGAAAAAAGGTTTTGAATGGACAACTGTTACAACTCAGCAAGTGCAGGGTATTAATATGGTTACCAATAATTCCTTTGTCGTTGATAAACTTTCTGGTACTCAGGCGTTTATTAACTCGGTATCGTCTTATACATTAGACGGCGGCATTACAGAAAATGACCAAAATACCAAATTTGCTCTTGAAAATTCAAAAATGTCGGCGACTTACATTGTTGATTTGAAAACAGGCTGGACTGTTGAAACAAAATCAAATATGTGGCTTTTGATGAAAATAACTGTAAATCAGGCTGGTGTGGAGATGACTATGCCAATGGAAATATCGGCTGATATTGTTGTAAAATCAAAATGACAAAATTTTCTTTAATAATTCCCGTTTTTAATCGCCCTGACGAAATTGACGAACTGCTGCAATCGCTTGAAAATCAAACTGATAAAGATTTTGAAGTGCTGATTGTAGAAGACGGCTCGGCTGTGAAATGTGATGAAATTTGCAAAAAATATTTCGAAAAATTAGATTTGAAATATTTTTTTAAGCAAAATTCAGGGCGCAGCGAAACGCGCAACTACGGAATGGAGCGCGCAAACGGCAATTATTTTCTGATTTTTGACTCTGATGTCATTTTGCCTGTGCATTATATTGAAACAGTAAGGCGTTGTTTGTCAGAGAATTACGTTGATTGTTTCGGCGGACGAGATGATGCTGACAAAAATTTTACCGATTTGCAGAAAGCGGTAAATTATGCTATGACTTCGTTTTTTACCACAGGCGGCATTCGAGGCGGAACAAAAAAGTCAGAAAAATTTTCGCCGCGCTCATTTAATATGGGGCTTTCGCGCGAAGTTTTTGAGAAAGTCGGCGGTTATAAAAATATGATTGGTGAAGATATTGATTTGAGTATCAGAGTGTTAGATGCAGGTTTTAAGACCACGCTTTTCAAAGATGCTTATGTTTTTCATAAACGGCGCGTAAGCCTGAAAAGTTTTTTTCGTCAGGTAAATACTTTTGGAAAGGGTAGAGTAATATTAGGTAAAATTCATAAAAATTCGTTAAAAATTGTGCATATTTTACCGTCAATTTTTGTGATTGGAACAATATTTTTATTACTTTTGTCTTTTTTTAATGCTTTGTTTTTATTGCCGATTTTGTTTTTTATTCTGCTGATTTTTGTCGATGCTGCAATAAAAAACAGGAGTACAAAAATCGGTTTCTTGTCAGTAATTGCCTCATTTACACAACTTTTCGGCTATGGTTTGGGTATGTTGAGCGAAATTTTTACAGGCAAAGCCGCAAAAAAAACACAGGAAGAAAACTATAAATAAACTAAAAGATAAAAACTAAAAGATAAAAACTAAAAACTAAAAGATAAAAACTAAAAGATAAAAGATAAAAACTAAAAACTAAAAGATAAAAATTAAAAACTAAAAGATAAAAATTAAAAATTAAAAACTAAAAGATAAAAACTAAAAATTAGGTGTCATTCCAGCCTATGCGGAAATGCCAAGTATTTTTATTTTTTATTTATTAACTTTTAACTAATTTTAAGAGATGGCAAAAATATTACACGTTTCAAAATATTATTATCCGTTTTTTGGAGGCATCGAAGATGTGGCGCAGACAATTATTAATGAGTTGAAACCATTTCATAATCAGCGCGTTATCTGCTTTAATCATCACAAAGGCGATGAAGAATCGGTTGAAAACGATATTCCAATAACTCGGGTTTCGGTTGTCGGCTCGGTGGCATCGCAGCCGATTACATTTACTTTTAGCAGGCATTTGAGGCGAATTATAGACGAATTTCGCCCAGATTATATTCATTTGCATCTGCCAAATCCGCTCGTTTCGCTCTACATTTTAAAGGCTGATTTGCGCGGCGCAAAACTCGTAACTCATTGGCACGCAGATATTTTAGGGCAAAAATTGCTTTACCGCTTTTATCGTTTTTACGAAAAGAAAATTTTAGAACGCTCCGACAAAGTTATTGCAACTTCCGAAACTTACCGTTTGAGTTCAAAACCATTGAAAAAATTTGCGTTTAAAACAGAAATTTTACCAAATACTGTTAATGAAAATAAATTTGAGTTAAAAAGCGGAGATAATGAAAAAATTGAGCAGATAAAACAGCGTTTCGGCGGCAAAAAAATTCTCTTTTTTGTCGGCAGGCACGTTCCTTACAAAGGCATTGATTATCTGATTGATGCCGAAAAATTTATTGACGATGATTGCGTGATTGTGATTGCTGGCAGCGGCAACCTCACAAAACGGCTAAAATACAGGGCGCGCCGCAGCAAAAAAATTGTGTTTGTCGGCAGGCTTTCAGACGAAGATTTAAAATTATTCCTCTATGCCTCAACGGTTTATGTTTTTCCATCGCACAACCGCAGCGAGGCGTTTGGCGTGGCGTTGGCAGAAGCGTTGTACTGCGGTTTGCCCGCTGTGTCGTTTGACATCGAGGGCAGCGGAACAACTTGGGTGAATAAAAACAATTTTTCGGGATTTGTGGTGAAAAACCGTGATACTCAGCCATTTGCAACTGCAATTAACCGACTTTTGCAAGACGAAGACCTGCGGAAACAAATGAGTGAAAATGCAAAAATCTGGGTGCGCGAGAATTTTCTCAAAGACCAAATTGTTAACGTTTTAAGCGATATTTATAAAATAAATGTTAATGAAAATGAAAAAACGCTCGTAAATGTGTCGGTTGTTTTGTATAAAAACAGTTTTGAAAAGGTGCGTTTATTGATAGAAACTTTGCTTAAAGGCAGCGTGATAGACAAAATTTATCTGATTGACAACTCGCCAAAGCGCAATTCAGAATACGAAAAACTGCCTGTTACTTACATTTTTAACGAAAAAAATATCGGCTACGGGCGCGGACACAACATTGCGCTAACTCAAACTTTGTTTGACGACAACGCTGCGTATCATCTGGCAATGAACGCCGATATTGATTTTAACGCCGAAATTTTGAATGAAATAACGGCGTATATGAATGAAAATCAAGATGTTGGCTCGTTGATGCCGAAAGTTTTTTACCCTGATGGAAAAATTCAGCATCTGTGCCGTTTGTTGCCCGACCCGATGGATTTGATTGTGCGCCGATTTTTGCCGAAATCGGTTATGAAAAACCGTGTTGCGCGGCTCGAAATGCGCGATACCGACTACAATCATATTATTGAAGTGCCGCATATTTCGGGCAGTTTTATGTTTCTGCGCACGGAAATTTTGAAAAAAGCGGGCTTGTTTGACCCGCGATATTTTCTATATCTCGAAGATATTGATTTGACGCGGCGCATTCAGCAGGTTTCACACACGATTTTTTATCCGAAAGTGTCGTTGATACACGAACATCAACAAGGCTCGTACAACAGTCTGCGATTGCTTATTGTGCATATTGTCAGCGCATTTCAATATTTCAACAAATGGGGTTGGTTTGCCGACAATGAACGAAAAATTATTAACGAAAAAACAATAAAACAGGTGAAAAAATCAATAGTTATACAATAGTTATACAATAGTTATACAATAGTTATACTCCAAAATTGCAATAAACAACCGTATAACAACTGTATAACAACCGTATAACAAAAATAAATATAAAAAAAAATGGTAAATTTTGTACAAATATCTTCTGCATTTATAATTCTTTTCGCGATTATAGATATTATCGGCTCTATTCCGCTGATACTCAACTTTAAAGCGAGAGGCACGGAAATACATCCGCTGAAAACGACTTTGGTGGCTTATGGAATAATGCTCCTGTTTTTATTTTCTGGCGAAATGATTTTGCGGCTGTTTCACGTTGATATTCGGGCTTTTGCAGTAGCAGGCGCGTTTGTGCTTTTCATAATGTCGCTGGAAATGATTTTAGACGTGGAAATTTTCAAAAACAACGGTCCAAAAAGCAGTTCGTCTATTGTGCCGATTGCGTTTCCGCTTGTGGCTGGTCCGGGAAGTTTTACCGCGTTGCTTTCGTTGCGCGCCGAATATGATAAGGTAAATATTGTGATTGCGCTCACAGTAAATCTATTGTTCGTGTTTTTTGTGCTGTTTTCCACAAAAAAAATCGAGAAAATTCTTGGCAAAGGCGGCATTTATATTCTTAGAAAATTCTTTGGAATAATTTTGCTTGCGATTGCTGTAAAACTTTTCACCGAAAATATTAGCCACCTCGTTAGTGCTTAATGATTAGTTTTTTTGAAATATTGATTTTGCAATGCCATTTTTTTGATTAAAAAATAATATTCTATTGTTTAAATAAATGTTATTTTGTAAAAAAATAAATAATGAAATCAATAAATAATGAAATCAACATTCTAAAAATCAGCAGTTTACAAAAAAATACAAAAAAAGGTGATATTTTTTTGTAAAATTTAAAAAAAAGCATTACCTTTGCACCCGCTTTTTAGAAAAGACTTGACTCAGTAGCTCAGCCGGTAGAGCACATCCCTTTTAAGGATGGGGTCTTGGGTTCGAATCCCAACTGAGTCACTAAAAATAGTTAATTTTTTTCATTTTTTTTGTGGGACTCAGTAGCTCAGCTGGTAGAGCACATCCCTTTTAAGGATGGGGTCTTGGGTTCGAATCCCAACTGAGTCACAAAAAACGGTTGCAAGTGATTGCCGCCGTTTTTTGCATTTTGCCGTATGATAATAAAAGCGGAGAACAAAATATTTTTACAAAATTTGTTTTTATCTCAAAAAAAATATTTAACTTTGCGGTGTAAATTTATTAAAAATTTAAACAGATAAGATTATGACAAAATTTTGTGTTCCCACGAGCGAGCGTTTTACTATTTCAATGCCTCGCGAATATGTAGGTAAAAACGTTAAAATAACGGTTTTGCCTGCCGAAAATTATGTGCCTGAACGAAAAAAAGTTCATTTTACAGATTGGGGAATTTCTATTCCAAAAGAAAAAAAAGTAACTTTTGATGCAATTTCGATTGACACAAGAGGCTATAAATTTGACAGGGAGGAAGCCAATGCAAGATAAAATCTTTATTGACAGCAATATTGTTATTTATGCCTATTCAGGAACAGAAATTGAAAAATCACAAGTTGCAAAAAAGGCAATAAAAAACAATAAAACGGTTATTAGCACTCAGGTTTTGCACGAATTGGCTAATACTTTGCATAAAAAGTTTCATATAAATTATTTGGACATTAGTGCAACATTAAATGAATGCCTTGATGATGTAGATATATGTTATATGAACAAACAGCAAACTGTTTTTAAGGCGTGCAGTATTGCAGAACGTTATGGTTTTTCATTTTATGACAGTTTGATAATTGCTGCTGCTATTGAAAGCGAATGTCCTGTTTTGTATTCGGAAGATATGCAGCACAACCAAATAATAGAAAACAAATTGACAATTTTAAATCCATTTATTTTATAAAAAATCGTGCTTTTTAGCACTAAAAACATATTCAAAAAATTAGCGTTAAAACTTCTTTTTATTCTGAAATTTAGCCGTTTCAAGCAAGTAAAGTATAGTGGTAACGCTCACGAAAATCGTGGGCTTTACTTTTACTTGCAAGGTCGGCTAAAACCTCAGAATGAAAACAGTTAGGTCTGCGTTTTTTGTTTTATATTTTTTCAAAACAATTAACTATCTTTGTGCTTTGAAACTTTTGTGTCAAATATCAATAAAAACACTATATTAATTATGAAAAAGTTTACTTTTTTTCTCTCAATCTGCCTCTTTTTTGCAGGCAATGCTATCGCGCAAGACCGTAACAACGATGACGGCGTGATTACCCTTAACGCTCAAACGAGCCGTTACAACTCTGTGCCAAACGAAGTTTTGGTGAAATTTCGCGACAACGCCGTTCCCGTAGGGGCAGGGCGCGCCCTGCCCCTACAACGCAGCGCGCCATTGTTGCAACGCACCGCGCCCAATCGCGTTTCTTCCACAATTTCCGCTGTCGATGCTGTTCTTTCGCAGTACGAACTCGAAGAGGCGGAGCAACTGCTGCCCAACGACAACCCGCAGCGCGTAATGCGCCGCAGCCGCTCGTTTTCGGGCAACGATGTTGTGGAAACCTCGCTCAACCAACTCTACAAGTTGCGTGTTTCGGCTGCAAGTCCGAAAACAAGTTTTGAGTTGATAGAAGAACTCAAGGCATTGCCCGAAGTGGAATTTGCAGAGCCGAATTATATTGTGTCGGTGCTGCACCCCACCCCAGCCCTCCCCGAAGGGGAGGGAGCGGCGCACCCTGCAAATTCCGCACAAATTGGAAATACCCCACACTCCCTCCCCTTCGGGGAGGGTCGGGGAGGGGTTAATGCTCCGCAATCCACCACCTTCTACGCCAACGACCCCCTCTTTTATCAGCAGTGGGGCTTTGCTGCCACCAACCTCAACTGGCTGCTCGACCAGCCCGTGATACACAGTGCGCGACCGAAGATTGCCATTCTTGACACGGGCGTTGATATTGCGCACCCCGACCTTGCGGCGAATATCTGGACTAACGCAGGCGAGCAGGGCGGAGCAGCAAATTACGACAACGACGGCAACGGCTTTAAAAACGATATTCACGGCTGGGATTTTGTGAATAACACCGCCGCTATGCACGACTTCAACGGACACGGCACGCACTGCGCAGGCATTGCCGCCGCTGTGGGCAACAACGGCATAGGCATTACAGGCGCAAACCCAAACGCCCTGATTATGCCGATAACCGTGATGCAAAGCAACGGCACAGGCGACATTGCCACCATTATCAAAGGCATAAACTACGCCAAAAACAACGGCGCGGACATTATCTCTATGTCGCTCGGCACTTACGCCTATTCTATTGCGCTGGAGCAGGCACTGGCGCAGGCGTACCAAACCTGTATTCTGGTAGGCGCGGCTGGTAATGATGGAATATGTATTTACCCCAAATGTTTTGGTGCGCCAATGTTTCCTGCCTCATTTACTTTTGTGCTTGGTGTTCAAGCAGCGCAAGATGGTGGTGGGAGAGCGTCTTTTTCCAATTATGACCCTGACGGACCTGTTTTTTCTGACTAGTCCGAAGAACAACTTTACAATTACGAACTTCTTGCTCCCGGCGCAGGTATTTACAGCACTATGCCAAATGGACAATACCGCGCTCTGAACGGCACTTCTATGGCTACGCCGCTTGTGGC
>JAISKN010000024.1 GCA_031260925.1 Prevotellaceae bacterium
ATGTCGTAAAAAAGTTTTTCAAGGTCGGTTTCCTTCAATTTTTCTTCCAAAATATTTTTCAACTGCAAAGTAATATCGGCATCTTCGGCGGCATAATCGGCAAGAATTTTCAAATCAACTGTTCTGATGTCGTTATTTTTCGATTTTGCGGCAAATAAATCGTCAAAATGCACGGTTTTGTAATTGAGCAAAATTTCCGCCAAATAGTCCATATTGTGGCGCAGTTCGGGGTTTAAAAGGTAGTGCGCAATCATTGTGTCAAACATTTTTCCGCCAATTTTAATGCCGTAATTTGCCAAAACGAGCATATCATATTTCATATTTTGCCCGATTTTGCAGATATTTTCGTCTGCGAGAACGGCTGCAAATTTCGAGATAATTTTTTGCGCAACTTCCTGATTTTCAGCGATTGGCACATAAAAAGCACTGTGCGGCTTAAAGGCAAATGACAGCCCGACAACCTGCGCCTCAAAAGTATTCAAAGAGGTAGTTTCGGTGTCAAAACAGAACGATTTTTGCGCCGAAAGATTTTTTACCAAATCATTAATTTCTACTTCTGTTTGAACGATAAAATATTGATGGTCAGTGTTTTGAATGTTTTTTGTGCCTTCGCTCGCGCCGTTCCGATAAATATCGGAATGCAGTTGGTGTGTTTGCGTTTCAGACACGGGCTGCAAGCCCGCGCCAGCAGGCTGAAATCCTGTGCCAGCAGTAGCAGTTTCGTTTTCATCGCCAAAAAGCGAGCCTTGCTGCGGCGAATTTGACGGCTTTTTTTCGGTTTTTGCGCCGTTCTGCTGATTTTTTGCTAAAAAAGTTCTAAATTCAAGTTCGGTAAAAATTTCTGTAATCTTCTCATTATCAATATCTTTGCGCGAAATGTTTTCAATACTGAAATCAACGGGAACATCAATTTTTATTGTTGCCAAAAATTTTGAGAAAATAATTTGTTCGCGGCTCTGCTCAATTTTTTCTTTGAGCGTGCCCTTTAACTGCGCGGTATTTTCCAACAGATTTTCAATAGAATGAAACTCTTTGAGCAGTTTTGCAGCCGTTTTTTCGCCAACGCCCATACAACCTGGGATATTATCGGAGGCATCGCCCATAAGTCCCAATAAATCAATCACTTGCAACGGACTTTCAAGGTCGTATTTGGCTTTGATTTCTTCGATGCCGAGCGTGTCAAAACCTGCGCCGCCAAAACGCGGTTTGTACTGAAAGATGTGAGTATCAACAAGTTGCGCATAATCTTTGTCGGGTGTCATCATAAAAACGTCAAAACCTTCGTTTGCCGCTTTTTTCGCCAAAGTGCCGATAACATCGTCAGCCTCGTAGCCCGCAACCTGAAAAATCGGAATGCCGTAAGCCTCAATAATTTGCTTGATTATTGGAATGGAAAGCCTGATGTCTTCGGGCGTTTGCAGCCGCTGCGCCTTGTATTGTTCGTATGCCTCGTGCCGAAAAGTTTTGCCCGCAGGGTCAAAAGCAACGGCGATATGCGAAGGATTTTCGCGTTTCAGCACATCTTCAAGCGAGTTCACAAAACCAAAAATTGCCGAAGTATTAAAGCCTTTGGAATTAACGCGCGGATTCTTCAAAAAAGCATAATAAGCCCTGTAAATCAGCGCATAAGCATCAAGTAGGAATAGACGATTCATAATTTAATAGATATGAGATTTTTAGATATGAGATTTGAGACTGTTTTGTCTCTTTGAAAATTGATTACAAAGGTACGGTTTTTAGTGTAGATAAAAAAATTGACAGATATTGTTTTTTTCAATATCTGTCAATTTTTTGTTTTTGAATTAGGTATTATAATTAGTCTGTGTAACAGTTTATAGTACAAATTTCACAGTTTGCTCATTCACTTTAATCAAATACATTCCTTTGGGCAAACTGAATCTTGCCTGACCATTGACAGATTTTTGCGTAGTTATCAACTGACCGCTTACCGAATATATTTGAACATCAGCCTGCACTTTGGTTGTTACTACCAACTGTTCTTTTTCGGCAAAGGCTGTTATTTCATTGTTTTGCGAAGAAACAAAGGGGACAATGGTTGTATCATCGTCTTCGTCCATTTCAAACGGTTTTTTTGAGCGATGACTTTCACTGCCTCCTCCTCCGCCGCCACCGCCGCCTACACCAGGACATGATACTCCTTGACAGGCTTTTCCATGATAACAGGAAACTACACGATAATAATATGTTGTATCATTATCCATATCTAATTCTAAATCAGATATATCATACACAGGTAACACTGATGAAAATGGAGAGTTTTCTATTTGACTGTGACAAAAATCACTCTCATCTGTATAAATATATATCAAATACTCAGCATATTCTACACCATTGCCTGAAGCATTGGAAAATTTTACAGTATCCCAAGTAATAGTAGTTGTTGTGCTGCTTGTTAATTCCTGAGGTTGAGGCAACACATTAGTTGGCTGAGGCAAAGACTCTGTATAAATAAAATCTATGTCGCCAAAATTTTGAAATCTTGCATTGTAGGTTGATTTGCAATCTCCATCTTTTGCTGTTATAGTAAAATAATAACTACGGCAAGGTTCAAGGTCAGTAATTACCAAAGATGTATTGGTAATATCCAAAAATTCTTTATTTCCTGCGGCAGTATTGTACACATATACATCATAAGCATCCGCATCTGGTACAGGCTGCCAATTAATTGTAGCCTGCCAACGTGTAACATCGGTTTCTCCTGTATATACAGGAATAGACAAGTCGCATTCACAATTAGAATTGTATTTATCGTATGAAGATGTCTCAGTATATGTTTTTTTCCATAGATAAATTCCTCCGTCTTCAGGTGCTTTATTTTTCCATAATTTAAACAGTGCTTTAACTGTATTAGGATAAAAATAGGAACTGTTAAGGTATTTTGCACTAAGTACAGGGTCATCCTCTGAATTACTTTTTATAATCCAATAATCCTGATTGGTTGTACCTAAAGTTATTTCACCAAGTGCGCCCTCTGATGCTGGTGCAGAAACTCCTAAAAAATCACTGCCTTTCATTATATAATATTGACTGCCAGCACCAATTAAAGGAAATTCTGTTAATGTAAATTCTGCTGCGCCTGCTGGTAATGATAAATAACGCCATTTATCCTCACTGCTTGAAACTTTTACGCTTTCCCCAAATCCATCTATATTAAGATTGCCTGTAAAAAAAACATCTTCATTGTTACTTGAGTAATAAGAAATTAAATATACGCCTTCTTCCAGCCAAGACTCCCACTCAACTAAATCATAAGTAATCGCAGTATTACTTTGTCCGTGTGCATATCTTGCATATAGCGTGATATTATTTGTTGGAGTGTATGTGGGTGAAACTATAGCAGGATTGCGAGCCGTTTTTCCATAGTCATATATTGACCAACCGATAAAATGCCAATCAACACAACTTGGCGTTGCATTTGGTAGTGTAACAGCAGCACCGACAGTGCTTTGTGTTAATGTCAGCGGAAAGACAGTGCCGTCTCCTGCATCCAATGTTACTGTGTAGGTCTGTGCCGACACGTTCATACTGCCCGTCAGTATAATAACCGATAACAGCGTTTTTTTAAGAAAGGTAAATTTTGTTTTCATACTTAAATATTTATTTAGTTAAAGAATAATTACAGAATAAGAAAATGTGTGTTTTTAATTTTTACAGGTTGTTTTTATACAAAAACGCAAAAGTTTAGTCAATAATAAACAACAGCAAAAATAGTGCCATTTACTCCTTTAAATTTTTTTAATAAAAATATTAAAGAGGACTTCTAAAAACTAAACTTTTCAATATGCGACATAAAAAGAACATATCGTGTCATTGCGGGCTTGACCCGCAATCGATTGAAAAACAGTTGCGAGCGATTGCGGGTCAAGCCCGCAATGACACCCGCTTTTGATTTTTTGTCAATTATTAGAAGCTCCCTAAATAATTTTGATTACAAAGGTACGGTTTTTAATGTAGATAAAAAAAATATGATTGCAAAATTACTGTTTTTTTACTACTTTTGCATACTTTTTTATTCATTATTAATTGTTCATTATTCATTAATAAAAATGTCTTCAATTATTTCTCTTACAGGCGATTTGGGCAGCGGGAAATCAACGGTGTCGGCTATTTTATGCAAAACACTTGATTATCAGTATGTTTATACAGGTGAAATTTTGCGCAGAATTGCAGAACGATATGGAATGACGGCGCATGAACTCAACGTTTTTGCCGAAACTCACCCAGAAATTGACGATGAAATTGACGCAACTTTTATAAATTTGAGCAATTCTTCAAACTTGGTAGTAGATTCCCGCCTTGCCTGGCATTTTATTCCTACATCGTTTAAAGTTTTTCTCAAAGCAGATATGATGGTGGCTGCTCAGCGCATTTTTAACGACAAAGAGCGCAAAAGTGAAAGTTACGAGTCGTGCGAAGAGGCGGTGAAAAAAATCGCTGCCCGCAAAGAGAGCGAGGTTAAGCGTTATCAAAAACTTTACGGCGTTGATTGCCTTGATATGTCAAATTATGATTTGATTGTCGATACCTCAAACCTCACGCCGCAGCAAGTCGCAGACGCTATTTTGAATAGTTTGTAGGAGAGTCCAAAAGCACGCAGATTAGATAGATAAAACGCAGATTGTCAATTCTTTGATAATCTGCGTTTTATCTGTGTCATTTGGAATTAGTAACTAAATATAGATGTTACGTTATTTAAGTAATTTTTTATGGATTGCTTCGGAATACCTCGCAATGACGGAAGTCGTTTCAGCAAAGGGCTACGTCATTGCGAGGTATTCCGAAGCAATCCAGATTTATTATAAAAAATGAAGCCATTTTTTATTTTGTCAAATAATTCAAAATCATTTATTTTGTTAAAAAATATTAATTATTGAATATTAATTATTAATCATAAAAAAAATCATTACTTTTGCACTTTCAAAATTTTATTCTTTAATCAAAAACATTTTAATTATGAAAAATTTATCAAAAATTATTTTGTTTGCAACGGCAATCCTGTTTTTTGCCTGCAAACCTCCCGAAGTGGAACATCCTCTAAGTTCTGACCCTGTACAAAGAACTATTCTTATTGAGGAATTTACAGGCGACCAATGTGTTTATTGTCCTTGGGGCGCAGATGCTATTTCTGCTTCCATTGAAGGCAATGAAAACAAAGCAATAGTAGTTTGCCACCACGTTGGCTACAACGAAGACAAGTACACAATTTCAAAAAGCCGTCCATTAACTTTTTTCTACGGCGGCACTACTTTTGCACCTGCCTGTATGATTGACAGAACAATCATACCAGAAGTTGATGACGAAGATGTTTCACCTGTATTCTTCCCTTCATATTTGCCGCAACCCAAACTCAAAGCCTCAATTATTAACAAAATGATTGAAGTGCCGTCTTATGTAACAGTAAATATCAAACACAGTTTTAATGCTGCAACACGCGAATTAATAGTTGATATTTCTGGCGAATTAAGACAGGATTATCCAAATGCAAGAATTAACGTTTATATTATACAGGAAGAACTTGTAGGTCAGCAAGTAGGTCCAGTTAATCAGACAACAGGAGAATATGTTCCTTCGCAAAATGCAAGCAGTACAACGGTTGGAGGAACAATTCAGAATTACAGTCATAAGCACGTTGTACGCGCTGCTTTGGCAGAAACGGCTTGGGGCGACATACTTGATGTAACGAAAGGCAAATATTCTAAATCTTATGCCTACGAAATTCCCACATCTATAAAGGGTGTGAAAGGCGTAGAAATTCCTGCTGATGTAAGTCAAATGTACATAGTGGCTTTTGTTGCAGATTATATTAAAAATTCAAAAGACAATTTAGATAAAAGCAAAGTGCATAACGCAGCAATTAAGAAAATTGTTGAATAAACTACGAATTAAAAACTAAAAAAACACGCAATCAAATTTTTTCGATTGCGTGTTTTTTTATATTATTTTAGTAAATATTCCAAAAATAATCTTTGTTTTATGGATTGCTTCGGAATACCTCGCAATGACGTAGCCCTTTACTGAAACAACTGTCGTCATTGCGAGGTATTCCGAAGCAATCCAAAGAAATTGGACTAATACATTGTTGTAATGGCATTAATTAATCACTAATCATTAACCACTAACCATTAATCAAGGTATCATATTTCCCGTAGCGGCATACAAAGCATACCACTCTTCTTTTGAAAGGGCGATTTCGCTTGCGCGGCAGGAATCAATCAAATGTTTTGGGTTAATTGTGCCTGCTACTACCTGAATATTTGCGGGGTGTGAT
>JAISKN010000293.1 GCA_031260925.1 Prevotellaceae bacterium
CTAAGAAAAACTTAAAAGTTTTTCTTCTTTGCGTTCTTAAAAATAAAATTTAAAATCAGTAGTAAAAAAATAAATAATATACTAAATATCAAATAATTATATCAAATTAATAAAAAAAAACTTTGCGCCTTTGCGTTTAATATTAAAACTGTTTTAATTTAAGATAAATATTAATAAATGCCTAATTCAATAATTAATAATTAACTATTAAAATTTCGTCATTTGCATTGCCGTAATTGCGCCCTCTACTCCTTTGTTGCCGAGCGCGCCGCCTGCTCTGTCAAGTGCCTGCTGGAGATTTTCGGTTGTGAGAACGGAAAAAATCACAGGGATTTCGCCTTTGGCATTGAGCGCGGAAATTCCCTGCGTTACGCCTTGACAAATATAGTCAAAATGCGGAGTGTCGCCGCGAATGACGCAGCCGATAACGACTATTGCCGAAAATCTATGTTCGTTCAGCAGTTTTGCCGCCGCAAATGTGAGTTCAAAAGTTCCTGCAACGTGAAAAAACTCGATATTTTCCTCTTTCGCACCGTGAAGTTTTAGCGTTTCCACTGCGCCGTCAAGCAGGGCGTAAGTTATGTCAGAGTTCCAATCGGCAACCACAAGCGCATAACGCTGCTGCGCAATAACCTCTTTTTCAGGCACTTGCGCAGCATTGTATTGAGATAGATTTTTTAAATTACTTGCCACTTCTTATTAGAGTTTAGAGTTTAAATATTAGAGTTTAAATATTAGAGTTTAGTTTTTTATATTTTTCAAACATAAATTTTCTAAACTCTAATATCTAATAACTAATATCTAATATCTAATATCTAATATCTAATAACTAATATCTAATAACTAATATCTAATAACTAATTTTGTTGTCTTTGTGCAAAAAATTGATAATATTTTTCAAAAATTTCAGCGTATTCTTGGGCTTTTTCGCTATTGTGTTCTGCAATCGCCGCTACGTTTTGCAACAGTCCAAGATTGTATCTAAACGAAGTTTCCTGCGAAGTGAAAGTCATTTTTCCATTTGGCAGCGCACGCACATAATCAAGATTTTGAACGGCATTTGCAGCCACAGCCGCCAGCAACTCTTCCGCCTGCTGCTTTTCGCCCGCTCTGAAAAGCACATCGACAAACATCAAAACAGAGCCGTCAGCGGGGATAATCGAAAGCGGAATTTCTTTTAAAGATTTCTCAATAACGAGTTTTGCCTTTTCATTTTGATTTTCGATTGAAAGCGCGCGTGCAAGTTCGGCAAATGAATTGCGAAGAGTGTTGCACATACGGCGGTTTGTTTCGTCTAAATAGAGTTTCGGGTCAGAAATATTACCGTATCTGTATTTATTCATCAAATTGTCGTACATTTTTTCGGTATTCGGCTCGCGCTTTTTGATTATCGGCACAAAACGATAAGCCAATCCTTCCTGCTGCAAATAATCAGAGATATTCGGGTAAAATTCCGCGCCTACTGTGGTACAGAAATATAGCGGGCGTGTCCAATCGTTGTTTTTGAGCATTTCAAGCACCATTAATTCGCTTTTATAAACCATATTTTTGCGAAGTTTGATATAAATGGTATCAACAATTTTATCATAATCTTTTTCATCAACAACTTTATTTTCAATAACTTTCTGTTTATCAACAGGAATTACAAGCGTTGATGCAAAAATATAACCGTAACCGTCTGGCGAAATAAGTTCAGGCTTGCGCATCAAATCAAAAGCGGTTTTCAAATCAAGTGTTCCGCCAAAATCGGGCAAATTTTTCACAATCGCAGCATCAAGCATACTTTTCTGATATTCAGCAGGTTGCCAATCAATTTGCAGAGGGTCTGACTTATAATAACCGCGTTTCATCTGGTCAATATACCAAGAAGCAGAGATATACGAAAGGTTGCAGGCGCGAATATCGGTGCGCGTGCCTTCTACTTCGAGGTTGTACCAAAGCGGGAAAGTGTCGTTGTCGCCGTTGCAGAAAATTACAGCATTCGGCGCACAGGTATTCAGATAATCGTACCCAATATCTCGGCAAACGTAGCGGTTTGAGCGGTCGTGGTCGTTCCAGTTCTGCTGTGCCATAAGTGCAGGCACAACAGCCGAAACAGCAATCGCAATCAACGCGCTCGGCAAATTTTTAAGTTTTAATTTTGTATTAAAAAATTGTACAATCGCCATTACTCCAAGCCCAATCCAAATAGAAAATGCGTAGAACGAGCCTGCATAAGCGTAATCGCGCTCGCGCGGCTGATACGGCGTTTGATTAAGATAAAGCACAATGGCAATTCCTGTCATAAAAAACAGCGTGAAAGTTACCCAAAATTGCTGTTTTCCTCTCTTTTTATTTGATAATTGCCAAACAATGCCCAAAAGTCCAAGCAACAACGGCAGGAAGAAATAAGTATTGTGTCCTTTGTTATTCTTTAATGTGTCGGGCAGTTTGCTTTGGTCGCCGTAAAGTGCATTGTCAATAAAAGGAATGCCTGAAATCCAGTTTCCGTGGTCAAGTTCGCCGTTTGACGACTGAACATCGTTTTGCCTACCGACAAAATTCCACATAAAATATCGCAAATACATAAAACTGACTTGATACGAGAAGAAAAATTTGAGATTTTCGCCAAAAGTTGGTTTTATGCGCGTTTCTGGATTGTTATCGTTGTCTGTTACAGGTCGTGTTGTACCATCTTGAAAATAATAAAGGACTGCCAAACGCTCACCTTTAATATCGCCCCACTCCTGATATGCAGTAACGTGGTGGCTCTGCGTTGAGTACATTCTCGGAAAAACAGTCATAAAGCGGCTGTCCATTTTAGAGCCTTTTATGTTTTTTCCCACAGAAATATAACTGTCTTTTTCATTTTCAGAAGTTTTATTTTTTTGAATATACACATTGTCGCCGTAAATAACTTCATTTGAAACGTGCTGATTGTCTTCCGCCACAACCAATTTTTGAGGTGCGGAATAATACGCGCCGTAAAATAACGGGTTGTCGCCGTACTGCTCACGGTTAAGGTAGGATTGCAGAGAGAAAACGTCTTCGGGCGAATTTTGGTCCATCGGCGGATTTGCAGCCGAGCGTATCATTATCATCGCATAAGACGAATAGCCGATAATTATCACAACCGTGCAAAGAGCAATAGTGTTAAGCCATTGATAATTCCATTTTTTTCTTGCAAATAATAATACTGCGCCGCCTGCAAGCAATAAAAATCCTAATATTGCTCCGCCCAAAAACGGAACGCCGAAAATCAGCATTAACAAAAGAAACGAAATTTTTATTTTCACACCACTTTTGCCGATATGAGTTTCGTAAATTGCCCAAACGCTGATTAGCGCAGCCGCAACAAGATAAATCAGCAGTCCGCTGTTGAATGGCATTTTAAATGTATTTACAAAAAGAAGTTCAAATTGTCCTGCCACTTTTGTAAAGCCCGGTATCAGTCCGTAAAGCACCGCAAGCAGAATAACAAACGAACTTCCCAGCGCAATCAACACGCCTTTCCAAGTAATTTTTTCCTGTTTTTTGAAATAATAAACCAAAACGATTGCAGGAATTGCAAGCAGGTTCAATAAATGCACGCCGATTGAAAGCCCCATTAAATAGGCGATTAAAATCAGCCAACGGGCAGCGTTTCCTTTGTCGTCAGCATCTTCCCAGCGCAGAATACACCAAAAAACTACCGCCGTAAATAGCGATGAGAAAGCATAAACTTCGCCCTCTTCTGCCGAAAACCAGAAAGTATCGGAAAAGGCATAAGCCAACGCGCCAATCGCGCCTGCGCCAAGAATGGAAATGATTTTGCCGAGAGAAAAATCTTTTTCATCTTTGAGAACAATTTTCCGCGCGAGGTGCGTAATTGTCCAAAAAAGGAACAAAATGGTAAATCCGCTGCACAAAGCAGAGAAAGAATTGACCAATTTTGCCACAGACGAAGGGTCGCCAAACGAGGCAAAGAGCCTGCCGATTAAGATAAAAAGCGGTGCTCCTGGCGGGTGACCAACTTCGAGTTTGTCGGCTGACGAAATAAATTCGCCGCAATCCCAAAAACTTGCGCTCGGCTCAATAGTGAGCAAATACACTATTGTTGCCGCAAAAAATACTACCCAACCTGTAATGGTATCGTACAATCTAAATTTTTTCATATATGTTTTTTTGTAATAAATTTCAAACTGCAAAAGTACAAAATATTTCTTAATGATTAATGTTAATGATTAAAATTTTTGCAGAAAAATATTTTGTAAAAATATTTTATAATTTAAAAAAAAGTAGTACCTTTGCAGCCGTTTTTCATAGTGATATAATTTTTCGGAAAAATGTCAGAGTGGTCGAATGAGCCGCACTCGAAATGCGGTGTACGGGTAACTGTACCGGGGGTTCGAATCCCTCTTTTTCCGCAGAAAATCAGGTTTTTTAGCCTGATTTTTTTGGTTAATAATTTTTTTGATGTGCTATTTTATCATAATTTTGTAAAAGTTTTTTGATATTGAAAATTTATGATGTTTGTCCCGCAGGGACAGCACTTTATTAACCGTAGATTTTAATCTACGGACAATGATACTCCCTAACATAAGTCCCGCAGGGACGACACATTAAATTATAATGTTCAAGTGTCGTCCCTGCGGGACTTGGCATTGTGTTGTTGTTATTTCCGTATGCTGAAGCATACGGTTAATAAAGTGCTGTCCCTGCGGGACAAATAAAATAGCATCTCAAAAAAATTATTAACCAAAATAATTTACAATTTACAATTATTTTGTACCTTTGCGCCTTAATTTTGTAAAAAATTAAAATCAACCAAATCGTCAATCAAAATGTCTAAAAGTCTAACATCTAAATGTCCAATGTCTAATATTTCTGACCGCGAAATTCACGAAGAATGCGGTGTTTTCGGCGTTTATAACGTGAGCAATGCGGCAAATCTTACATACTACGGCTTGCACGCTTTGCAGCATCGCGGGCAGGAGGGCTGCGGAATTGTGGCTTGCGATAGTCATTGCGGGATTGACGCTCAATCTCAACAAAACAGCGCAAATTTTTCCACCTACAAAGGCGAAGGTTTGGTAACCGAAATTTTTAACGAAAAAACGCTTGCCTCGCTTGCAGGAAATTCCGCAATAGGACACGTCAGATATTCCACTGCGGGCGGCGGAGGCATAAAAAACGTTCAGCCGTTTGTTTTTCGACATCACACAGGCACTTTCGCGCTTGCCCACAACGGCAATCTGGTTAATTCCCGCGAACTGTCAAAATACCTCGAAGACCGCGGCAGCCTTTTTCAATCAACTTCCGACAGCGAAATTCTTGCACATTTAATAAAAAAAGAAAAGGACAAATCAGCGCGAATTTACCACATTATTGACGCGCTGAATATGATTGAGGGAGCGTTTGCATTTTTGATTTTAATGGAAGATTCTTTGTATGTTTGCCGCGATAAATACGGTTTGCGCCCAATATCCATCGGCAAACTCAACGGCGGTTGGGTTGTAAGCAGCGAAACCTGCGCGCTTGATACCGTAGGCGCAACTTTTGTGCGCGATGTTGAAGCAGGCGAAATTGTGATTTTCGACAAAGACGGAATGAGGTCGGTCGATTATTCAAAATTTAAACATAATTATCTTTGCGCGATGGAATATATCTATTTTTCGCGCCCTGACAGCGATTTGGAGAGATGCAACGTTCACGCATTCCGCAAAGAGAGCGGCAAACTGCTTTACGAGGAGTCGCCTGTTGATGCCGATATTGTGGTCGGCGTACCTGATTCAAGCCTCAGCGCGGCAGTCGGTTATGCAGAGGCGAGCGGCATTCCTTACGAGTTGGGCTTGGTGAAAAATAAATATGTTGGCAGAACTTTTATTCAGCCATCGCAAAATATGCGCGAAAAAGGCGTTAGAATGAAACTTTCGGCGGTACGTTCCATTGTGGCAGGCAAGCGCGTGGTGCTGATAGACGATTCGCTTGTGCGCGGCACGACCTCGCGGCGCATTGTGGCACTGCTGCGCGAAGTTGGCGCATTGGAAATCCACGTCAGAATTGCCAGCCCGCAAATCACGCACCCCTGTTTCTACGGCGTAGATACAAGCACGTTTGACGAACTGATGTCGGCGCACAAAAATATTGAGCAAGTCCGCCAAGCAATCAACGCCGACAGTTTGGCGTTCCTTTCGGAAGAGGCACTCTACAAGGCAAGCACCCGCAAAGAACTTTGTCTGTCGTGCTTTAACGGCAATTATCCAACCGCGCTTTATCAAAGCATTGCGGAGGCAAATAAAGACAGTAAATTTTAGAAGGAAAAAATAATTGAATATTGACGATAAAAATAAAATTCTCGTGTCATTGCGGGCTTGACCCGCCATCGCTCGCAAGTATTTTTAAATCGATTGCGGGTCAAGCCCGCAATGACACCTGTTTTTGATTTTTTATCAATTATTAAACGTTCCCTTTTTTAAATGATTATTCCGCTGCCCGCCACTCAACGCCGTCTTTATCAACAAACGAAACCAAGCCTTTGCCTGCAACCAAGTAAGCAACATCTTCAAAATTTCTGTTGTGCATTACGACTGTGTCGGTTAAATAAGTAAAAATATGATTGGGGTCTAACGGCATATTTTCTTCATCAACTTCTTCAAAGGCAACAAATTGACACCTAAATCTTTCTGATGGAAGAGTAATATCAAAACCAATTAAAAGTGTGTGTCTATTTCTTATGTATGCAGAAATAAAAAGAGTAGGCGTAAGCACATTTTCACTGTCTAAAATCGTAATTACTGCACATTCTCCTCTAAGTTTTTTGTCCATTGCTGCAATAACTGGGTCATATTGAAAAGAATTAGTTTTTATTGGAAATTCTATTATTTCATTATTTTCAGAAACAAATTTTATGGTTGTACCTAAATCGTATGGAAAATAATTTTTGAATTGCTCTTTAGGAAACTGATTCCAGATACGAGTTTCATACCTGTTTTCGCAGCCAAATAAAACAAGCGCGAAAATTATTAATAAGTCTGTTTTTTTCATTTTTGTAAGAATTAAAAATTATACCCAACAGAAACGCCGACAGTTACAACCTGTAAAAATAAGCCGTCAATTATATCATACGCCTTTGCATTTACGCCTAAATACCATTTTTCTGTTATGGGGTAATGATATGACAAATTTACATTTATGCCAATATTGTTATAATAAATGATATTCCACGCAAAAGGCTCGTTGCCATTTTCAGTAGCAAACGCACCCATAACATAGCCCAAATCCCCTTTAAAATATGTAGCACCTGCGGCAAGTCTTAGCCGATGCCCTTTTTGAGTTCTGATAATATCGCCGAATACATCTAAATTCCACAATAAATTTGAATAATTGCTACTCATATCGCTTTTATTAAAAAGCGATTGAAATGAGCCTAAACTTGTATAAAAACCTAACCTGTCCAATAAAGAATAGTTGATTTGCAGCCCATATTCTAAACCCCAATTATCTAATTCAAACTCATTTCCAATGCCAAGCATTGCTTCAGCACTCCATTTATTTGCGATTTTACTTTGAGAAAATATTGATAGCGCAAAAATGCAGACAATAATTGTTAATGATAGTTTTTTCATAATTGTATATTTGTTTATAGATTTAGAAAAAGAGTGTTTATGCAGTATATTTATACTGCATATCTGACAACTAAAATTGATAAAACCTATTCCACTGCTCGCCACTCGACGCCGTCTTTATCAACAAACGAAACCAAGCCTTTGCCTGTAACCAAATAAGCAACATCTGTTCTTTGACTGTTGCACAGTGTAATTGTATCGGTTAGATATGTAAAAATATGGTTTCCGTCTAATGGCATATAGTTTTCATCATATTCTTCATATTGTTGAAAACTTGTGAGCAACCAACCATTTGGAAGATTTATCACAACATTAAATATAATTGTATGTCGATTTGTTGTTCCTACCAAAAGTCTAAAATTTGCAGCATCAGGTTCTTCATTGTCAAGAACTATAGTTTCAGCAATTTCGCCACATTCTTTTTTATATTCCTCTTTTCCCACAACCAAAGGCATATAAGTAAAACGATTGATTTTTATTAAAAATTTTATGGTGTCATTGTTTTCTGAAACAAATTTTATATTTTCCTCTTCAATATATGGAAAATAACTATTTAAACGCTCTTGTGGAAATTTGTCCCATTGATAATTTTTGTGTCTGTTGCCACAACCACCCAAAACAAGCAAAATGCACGTTAGTAAATATAGATATTTCATTTTTGTAAAAATTTAAAAATTATACCCTACCGAACAGCCAACTGTTGCAATTTGCATAAAAAAACCGTCTACATAATCATACGCTTTGAGATTTACGCCCAAATACCACTTTTTAGGAAGCGGGCAAATATAAGACAAATTTACATTTATCCCAATATTATTGAAATAATAGGCTTGCCAAGCAACAACATAGTCGCCCGCTTCATCGCCTATACTAACCGAATCAAAAGCCAATGCACCTTTAAAATATGTAGCACCTGCGGCAAATCTTAAACGATGACCTTTTTGAGTTCTGATAATATCGCCGAATATATCTAAATTCCACAAAAGATTTGAATAATTCGTTTTATGAATTCCCGATGTTTCAAAAAGCGATTGAAATGAGCCTAAACTTGTATAAAAGCCTAATCTGTCCAATAAAGAATAATTGATTTGTACGCCATATTCTAAACCCCAAGTTCCTGCTTCAAACTCCGTTCCAACCCCAAGCATTGCTTCAGCACTCCATTTATTTGCGATTTTGCTTTGAGAAAATATCGCTAACGATATTAAGCAAAAAAATGGTATAAAAATTATTTTTTTCATAATTGTATATATTTTGTTAAAAAAGTTCGTTAGGACACAATTAATGTGTCCTAACGAACAAATTAAAGATTAGTAGGCTCGTGCCGCTGATGTATGCATAAATGTATAAGTAACACTTCCTCCTCCCCCACGAACAGGCCACCCACCTCTAAAACCATTAAATTGGTCCATATGATGGGTCGAAAAATATTCAACTCTGCCAAGTCCTGTTTGATATATTTCATCATCGTGTTTTCCAATAGGTATGGTAGTTTTAAATGTAACATACGTAGAAATTGACAATTCAATAGGAATATCAACTTGCGTTTTATAACCGGGGTCTTCTTCGTATATTTCATAGCCACCAAATACAGATTCTACTTTCCAATCGCCAACTAACTTTGTTGATGTAGTGTTTATTGTTCCATTTTTAACTTCTTTCTTAGTAAAATTATAAGATGCAACAGTATAAGTTTCTCTTATTGTATCAGAGTTATTAATTCTCGCTGTTACAAATTTAAAGCGAAGTTCAGGTCCGTGACCAACATCAAATCGTTCAGTACATTTCACATTACCAACATATAACGCATATATACTGTCAGGCGAACAATACGGTTTTGGTGTTACATCATCATCAAAAATCACAAAATTGTGTTCAAATCTTGTAGCAAAAATAACACCATCTTTTTCATAAATACCACCAATAAAGTTTGGAAGAGCGTCATAAGGTGTAGTGTTTTGGCTAATAACCAAAATTGGGTGGTCAACCATATAATCGTCTGTCAAATCTAATTTGAAAGGCTGAATTTCTCCATTTTTCTTTTTATATGCAAAAAGCCCTTTTAAATTATCTTCGTCTGAAAAAGATGTAACTTCAAGTTGAGTTACTCTGTTCCAATCTTCTGAATACGGAAAATAAATGTGAGTATCATACTCTACAATGTATTCAATCATCTTATTATTAAGATTGCTTTTAACTGTTGAATTGGGTATTACTCCAAAAGCAGTCCGCAATACTTCTGTTAAGGTTGCGATTGATAATTTGTTCCGAATAATTTTACTTTCATCAGGAAACAAAACGTCAATTAACCTTAACTCTTCGTCAAACCCGAAATACAGGTTGTCGTCAATACCTTTCAGAACTTCGTTCATCAAGATATTATTGTCTGATATATTGCAAATGATTTTTGCAATACTGTCCAACATTACATCGCCGCCCTTTATCGGGGCGCGTTGTACAACCGAATTTTCATCGGTAAGAATAGCATCTTTTTTGTCGCAGGAAACCAACGACAACGCAAGAAATGCAGCGCATAAAACAAAACTTTTTTTCATAGTGTTAAAGTTTTTAAAATTGATAAAATTGGTTAATTATAAACCTTTTTACCGTTGTTTCCTGTCCTCAATACGAGCTCTATATTAAAGGCAAACACCAACTTGTAAAAAAGCGTAGATATTATTATTTTATTAATCCTTTCGGCTCTATCAAAACCTTACATATAATAAAACAACAATTCCTACGCTTTTGTTATCAAGCGTAGGCGTTTGTTGCTATTATCCCCTATGTAATAAAATTTGATAGATAATAGAAAGGATTAGGGATAACCTTCAAACGCTCTATAAAAATAGACCACAAAAGTAAAAACAAAAAAATTAATTTCCAAACTTTTTTTTGATTATTTTTTGTCAATTTTCAGAAAAACGCTTACAAATTTTTTGCTTTTTATAAATTTTTCATTCAAATATAACAATAAATATGCCTAAATCATTGATAATCACACATATCAATTTAAAAGCAGTGATTAAATATTTTTTGATTTTATTGACTAAAATAGATAAAAAGTGAATTTTATTTAATATAATTGAATTTTAAGTAATAAATTGAAAGCAGTTTTAAAACTTATTTTGAATAAAAAAACGTCATATTTTTTACATATTAAGGTGATTTCTAAAAATTGAACTTTTCAATATGCGACATAAAAAGAAAATATCGTGTCATTGCGGTTATGAAATCGCTCGCAAGTATTTTTAAATCGATTGCGGGTCAAGCCCGCAATGACACCTGCTTTTGATTTTTTGTCAATTATGTGAATCAGGAGTTAAATTTTATATTTTAATGTTTTTTGTGCCATTAGGCACATTAATATTGGTAGAAAAAATGATTTCCCCCCAATTCTTTGTGCCGTTAGGCACTAAATGTTATTTATATTGCGTACCTACGGCACGCTGTCGGTTATATTCAACATATTTCTACCAATATTTAGTGCCTAACGGCACATTTTAACTCCTAATTCGCATCAATTATTAAAAGTTCCCTTAAATTAAAATAAGTAAAATTATTATTTAAAATTGTGAAAGTTAATTTATTTTAAAATACATAACAATATCTATTTACTTTTAAAAAAATTACTACCTTTGCATTTTAAAAAAATGTTTAATAATACCGCAAATATGGAATTTACCAACACACTTTACACAAATGATAATCTATTCATTTTGAATGGGTTAAACAGCAATTTGGTTGATTTAATATATCTTGACCCGCCTTTTAATTCCAAGCGGTTTTATTCTGCGCCGATAGGCAGCAAAGCAGCAGGGACAAGTTTCAAAGATATGTGGACTTGGCAAGATGTTAATGAGGCATATCTTAATACTTTAGCAAAAAATTACCCCGCATTGACAAAATATATTGCTTCAATCGGCGTGATACACAGCAAAGCGATGTCGGCATATTTAACTTATATGGCACAGCGAATTATTGAAATGCACCGCCTATTGAAAGATACAGGAAGTTTTTATTTGCATTGCGACCCTACGGCAAGTCATTATTTAAAAGTTGTGTTAGATGAAATTTTTGGCAAAAATCATTTCCGGAATGAAATAATTTGGTGTTATAAAAGACCTTCTGCACCAAAACAAAGACAGTTGCCAAGATTGCACGATATTATTTTTTGGTATTCAAAAGGAGATAAATGGACATTTAACGGCGACAGTATAAGAGTTCCGTATGCTCAAAGCAGTTTAGACAGAGCAGGTTATGCTGCAAATGCAAGTAAAATGACAGACGGCGGAGTTGTAGAATTGAAGGAAGGTGGAAAATTACCAGAAGATTGGTGGGATATTCCAATGCTAAAAGGAAATTCCAAAGAAGCTACAGGTTACCCAACGCAAAAACCGCTTGCTTTGTTGCACCGAATTATTAAATCTTCGTCAAACGATGGCGATATTGTGCTTGACCCGTTTTGCGGCTGTGCTACAACTTGCGTAGCGGCACAGCAACTTGGTAGAAAATGGGTTGGAATTGATATTGAAAAACAGGCAGTTAGCATACTTATTGAAAGATTAAGCAACGATGCAGGAATGTTTAAAGACTTTATAAATACAACGCTTATTCCGCAAAGAACTGATTTACAGATAATTGAGCCGACAAAATCGGTTAAAGAGCGTTTGTATCAAGAGCAAAATGGTTTATGTAATGGTTGCAAACAGCAATTTGAAATGCGAAATATGGAAATAGACCATATTATTCCAAAGTCAAAAGGCGGCGGCAGTTATTACGAAAATTATCAATTATTATGCGGAGCTTGCAACAAAAAGAAAAGCGATAAACCAATGGAATATCTGCGTTCTTATATAGACAGTAATGAAGAACTTTCAAAGAAAAAAATAATTTTTGGAGAATAAAAAAATGAGAAAAATATTAGAAAAAAAACTACTGCCAATATCAGATGAAGAACGGCAAAAATTTATTTGCAAAATTACGAAAGCGTGGAGTGAGTATATGTCTGACTTTAAAAATTGGAATTTAGAAGTAAATAAAGTCAGAGAAAAGTACAGTGACGGGTTTGGGTTGGGACTTCCCAATATGTGTGTAGATATAGAAGACCTTTTTAAGAATTTTATTGAAATAGAAACAAAAAAATCAAAAAATAGAAAATATCGTCAAATGCTACTTTCTTTGTCAGAAATAAAATTAACAGAAGACGATTGGGTAAAAATTATGGAAAAAGAATAGCAAAAAACAATTATAAACAAATGAAAAAACTAAAATTAATATTGATATTTTCGGCAATGTCGCTGGTGATTTTTGCGCAGGAAAAAACCGAAAAGCACTTTGATATTTTCAAGGCGAGCGATATTTTTAACGCCGTTTTGCGCGAACTTGACGTTAATTATGTTGATTCGCTTGAACACGAAAAACTTATCAGTGTTGCACTCAATAAACTGACTGCAACGCTCGACCCATACACAAATTTTATTCCCGAAAGCAAAGAAGACGAACTTAAAGCAATGACTTCGGGCATTTACGGCGGTATCGGCGCATTTATTCAAAAACACGGTGAAAATGTAGTTATTTCCGAGCCGCGTTTTGGTATGCCTGCGCAGAAAAACGACCTCCGAGCAGGCGATGAAATAATCGAAATCAACGGCGAAAATATGACAGGCAAGCAGTCAGGTTATGTGAGCGAGAAACTCAAGGGCATTCCCGGAACAGAAATCAGCCTGAAAATCAAACGTTTCGGCGAAAAAAAATTGGTTGAAAAACGTTTTGTACGCGAGGTTATTCAAATGAACTGCATTGAATATTACGGAGTTGTGGGCGATTCTGTCGGTTACATTCAACTCAACGATTTTACCGATAAATCTTTTATAACTTTTAAGGCTGCATTGGGCGATTTGGCTGAAAATCACAAAATTAAGAGTTTGATTATTGATTTGCGCGATAACGGCGGCGGACTTGTGTCGGAGGCGGCAAATATCGCCTCGCTTTTTGTGCCGCGCAACACGCAAATTGTGTCGATGAGCGGCAAAAATAAATCTAACCTCAAAAACTACACAACGCCCTTTTCGCCGATGTTCCCAGATATGCCGATTGTGTTTTTGATTAATGAAAATACTGCTTCGGCAGCGGAAATTTTGGCTGGCGCGTTCCAAGATTTAGACCGCGCAACAGTTATCGGCGAGCGTTCTTACGGCAAAGGGTTGGTGCAGAGTATCAGACCTTTGCTGTATAATTCGTACCTGAAAGTTACGATTGCAAAATATTATTTGCCGTCAGGCAGGTGCATTCAGGCAATCGACTATATCAACAGCAACGGCGAACGCGCAAAAACCATTCCTGACAGCCTTACAGTCGAATTTAAAACGGCAAAAGGGCGCACTGTACGCGACAAAAGCGGCATTACGCCTGATATTTTTATCGAAGACAACCAAAATTTTATTTCGATTTTGTATAATTTATACACGAAAAATATAATTTTTGATTTTGCAACGGAATATTTTTATAATCACAAAAAAATCGCTGATGCGCAGACTTTCAAAATCTCCGACAACGATTACAATGATTTTGTTTCTTATGTAACAAAACAGGAATTTTCGTATCAACTTGAAAGCGAAAAGGCATTGCAATCGTTGAAAGAAATGTTGAAAATTGAGGGTTACGAAAATCGCACTGCCGAAATTCTTGCGCAACTTTCCACCGAAATAAAGCCCGATTTATACAAAGATTTAGCCAATTTTCGCGCCGATATTCAACCCTACATCGAAGGCGAAATTATCAAACGCTACTATTTTCAAACAGGCGCGGCACAGTACCGCTTGCAAACAGACAAATGGGTGGAAAAAGGGATAGAAACTTTGAAATAACTAAAAGTTAATTAAACTCCGATATATTTTATTGACAATCAGTATTTTAGTAAATAAAGGGGTACGAGATAGGGCTTGAAGTAACAATTTTTATGTCTTGTTTTGTCTTGCTCTTGTCTGCATAGAACTTTTGTGCAAAGATAGTGCAAAATTTTCAAAAAAACAAGCGTTTTTAACTATCTGAATATTAATATTTTAGC
>JAISKN010000028.1 GCA_031260925.1 Prevotellaceae bacterium
ATTTTGAAAGAAAACAGGCAAATTTTTGCCTCAAAATACAAAACCATTTTGCCTACCGAGAAAGAATTGGCAGAAATGATAGTAAAAAGTAATTCATTAAAAATAAGTTAAATATGAAACAAATAAAAACAATAACCCCGCTAATATTTTTAGCAATAATAACAACTTTCGCCTCCTGCAAAGGAAATGAAAAGCAGAAAACAGAAATCGAAAATGCCGACACCGAAATTATAGAACTCTCCAAACAACAAATTGAGGCAGTCGGCATCGAGTTGGGCAAAATTGAGCAAAAAAACCTTAGCAGCGTTGTGCGGGCAAATGGGCAGTTGGTGCTAACGCCTCAAAATCAGGCAGATGTAAATTCGTTGATTGCAGGCAGAATTGCCGAAATTGTGGTTACAGAAGGCGAAAATGTACGGAAAGGGCAAACGCTGGCATACCTCGAAAATTTGGAAATTGTCAGGTTGCAAGAGAGTTATTTCACTCAAAAACAGGAACTTGCATTGAGCCGTCAGGAATATGAGCGGCAACAACAGTTGTCGGCAGAAAATGCAGGTACAGGCAAGTTGCTGCAACAGGCGGAAAGCAAGTACGAATCGGACAAAGTGCGGCTTGCAAGTTTGGAAACGCAACTTCGGCATCTCAATATCAGCATTAATTCGCTGAACAGCGGCAATGTGGCAGGCAAAATTCCAATCGCTGCCCCAATCAGCGGCGTAATCGGGAAAATCTACGTCAAAACAGGCAGTTACGCCGATATGCAGACGGTTTTGATGGACATTACCGACAATTCGCAGGTGCATTGCGACTTAAAAGTTTTTGAAAAAGATTTGCCGAAAATAAAAGTCGGGCAAATTGCCGAAATTTCGCTCACAAATCAGGGCGGAAAAATCATTACAGGAAAGGTGCAGACGATAAATCAGTCGTTTGACGACGAAAGCAAATCAATTTCGGTGCATATCAAAATCGACAAACCTGAAAAACTCCTGCCGGGAATGTATGTTTCTGCGTTAATACAAATTGATAATCAGTTAGTTACAGCAGTTCCGCAAGATGCAATAATCAATGCAGAAGGCAAAAAATTTATTTTTGCATTAGCGGAACAGGATAAACAGCATTTTCATTTTAAGAAAATTGAGGTGATTACAGGTACAGTTGAATTGAATTTTGTAGAAATAACGCCGCTCGAAACATTGCCTGCCGATGCCCAAATTGTTACAAAAGGCGCATTTTACCTGATGTCGATGATTGGCGAAGAGGCAAGCCACGAACATTAAAAAAAAAGGTTATTGTATCAAAAAAAAATATTATCTTTGCAGCGTGAAAAAGATATTTTTAATTTTACAGAAAATATTATGATTAAAGAACGCGATGAAAATTTAATGCTTGTTTCGGCAGTTGAGCAATATGCTAACCACTACAAAATGCCTACTGTCGCCGCACTGATTTTGTTTGGAAAATACGGCATAAATACTCTTATTCGCCGTCATTACAACACTTTGCACACGCAGCCGCTTGACGAAAGTTTTTATTTTGCAGACGATATTTTAAAACGAAAAATGTATGAACAGTAAAATTACGCTATATCACGGCTCAAATCACAATTTTCAAAAAGTAGATTTGTCGAAATCGAAAGACAAACGCGATTTTGGCAAGGGTTTTTATCTGACAACTTTGCAAAGTCAGGCAAAAGATTGGGCGAAAACGTTGTTTGTCCGTTACGGCGGCGACGGGGTTTTTGTTTATGAATTTGAGTTTGAAATTACTGATAATCTGACAATTAAACACTTTAACGGAGTTACGGAAGAATGGCTGCAAATGATTAAAGAAAACCGTGTAAAAGGTGGCACACAACACAATTTTGACGTTATCGGCGGTGCTGTGGCAAACGACAAAACTAACCGTACGCTTGCCCTTTTTGTAGAAGGCATTTACACGGTAAAAGAGGCGTTGCGCAAACTGCGTTCCAATAGATTGAACGACCAGTTTTCCATTCATACCGAAAAAGCATTGAATTATTTAACAATGATAAATAAAACGCAATATGGCAACTAAATACACCTACAACGGCGAGGACATTACTATTGATATGATGTTCAAAATTGAACACATTGTCAATATTTGGGCAAAGAGCGAACACAAAAATTTCGACACTGCTTTTGCCGATTTTGCCAACTCCGAAACTTACAGACGTTTGCAGCAAACCGACAATCTTTTGTGGGCAGAAAGCAGCGAATTTATTGCCGATGAATATAAAAGAGAAATTTTCAAAAAAAAGTAGTATCTTTGCAGCGTGAAAAAAGCATTAAAAAATATTGTTTGCACTGTGCTTGCCGTTTGGTTTTTTGCGGCGGCTGTGGGCTATAATGTGGCAAAATATTGCTGCGAAGGGTGCGCTGTGTCTGATATTTCTATCACGGAAATGGAGTGCTGCGGCAATGAGGCGCAAAATCACAACGGCTTCCCAGATTTAAAAACCACAACCGAAAGCGGTTGCGCAATGCTTTATGTCAAAGCCGATTTTCCTGTAACGGAACATTCTGATAATCAGAAAATTGAGCCGAAAGTTTTTGATTTGCCGATTGTTTTTTCTCAAAATGATTTTTTAATTGAATTTTCTACAAAAGAATATCAATCCAACCTCATCAAAAGTCCGCCAAACCTCTGCGGACGCGATATTTTAATTCAAAAAAGAGTATTGATTATTTGATTTTCTGTTGTTTTTAGAACGCAGATAACGCAGATAAAACGCAGATAATTTTTTATAAAAAATCAGTGTTTATCGGTAATATCGGTATTATAAATTTATGTTGATTTGATTATTTGTTGATTTGGTTATTTGTTAATAAACAGCCAACCGCAATAGCAATCAAATCAACAAATAATCAAATAATCAAATAATCAACAACAGATATGAAAATCAAATATTTAATTCTAATAATATTGTTTCCGATTAATATTTTTGCACAAACGGAGACAGACACTACAAAAATACAGGAAGAAACTTTGAACGAAGTTACAGTTAGCACGCAGATAAAAACGATGAATATGCGCTCAACTGTGCTTAATGTTCAACAACTTGGCAAGGGCGAACTGCTGCGCGCCGCCTGCTGCAATCTTTCGGAAAGTTTTGAAACCAACGCCTCTGTTGATGTGTCGTACAGCGATGCCGCAACGGGCGCAAAGCAAATCAAACTGCTCGGGCTTTCAGGCACTTACGTTCAAATGCTGACCGAAAACATACCGAATTTGAAAGGACTTGCCGCGCCTTATGGACTTGGTTACATTCCCGGACCGTGGATGGAGAGCATTCAGATTTCAAAGGGAACAGGCTCTGTGATAAACGGTTACGAGAGTGTTACAGGGCAAATCAACGTGGAGTACAAAAAACCGACCACTGCTGACAAACTCTCGCTAAACCTCTACGCCAACGAATCGGGGCGGCTTGAATTTAATGCTGATGCGGCTTTTAAACTCGACAGCAATGTTTCGACAGGAATTTTGCTGCACGCATCAGACGAAACGCTCTCAAAATTTCCGCAACTCAACGACCGCAACAAAGATAATTTTATGGATATGCCAATGGTGCGGCAGTTTAACGGCATCAACCGCTGGTATTTTACCAAAGGAAATTATATGGGGCAGGTGTTTTTGCACGGCTTGTACGAAAAGCGAATGGGCGGACAAATTGAAGCCGAAAACCCGTACAAAATTGACATTGAAACTCAGCGTTATGAGTTTTTTGTGAAAAACGGATACATCATCAACACCGAAAAAGAGCAGTCTATCGGCTTGATTCTCAGCGGAAATTTTCACAAACAGGGCGCAATGTACGGCAGAAATAATTACAGCGGCAAGCAGTTGAATTTTTATTCAAATCTGATTTTTCAAACAAAACTTGCGCACGACCACAAACTTTCGACAGGTTGGAGTACAAATTTTGATAAAATTGATGAAAATGTTCAAGCGATTGCGGGTCAAGCCAGCAATGACATAAACCACAAAAAAGAATTTACAACAGGAATTTTTGCAGAATATACTTATAATTTGCACGAAAAATTAATTGTCTTGGCGGGTTTGCGCGGCGATTACAATACTTATTTCAAAAAAATTCTTACAACGCCCCGCCTGCACATCAAATATATGCCGATTGAGCAGATAAACCTGCGGGCGACTGTTGGAAAAGGTTACAGAACGGCAAATATTTTGGCTGAAAACAACTATTTACTGGCGAGCAGCAGAAGTTGGAAATTCAGTTTTGTCAATGCGCAAAAATATTTTCTCGAAAGCGCGTGGAACGGCGGACTTTCAGCGCAGTTTTTTATTCCGATAAAAAACCGCGAACTGCAAATAATGGTAGAATATTTTTATACTCAGTTTCAAAATCAGGCTGTTATAGATTTGGACAAAAGTGCGCACGAAGTCAATATTTATGCGCTAAACAGCCCCCCTGCCCCCCTCAATGGGGGAAAGTCGTACGCACACAATTTTCAGGTTGAGGCAACAATGGAGGCGTTTAAGGGTTTCACTTTTACGGCAGCGTACCGCTTGACAGATGCCAAGCAAACGATTGACGGAAAATTGCGCGAAAAGCCATTCACGAGCCGTTGGAAAGGACTTTTGACAATGTCCTACGCAACGAGGCTCAACAAGTGGCAGTTTGACTATACTTTGCAGGCAAACGGCGGCGGTCGCCTTGCCGACCCAGACGCGCAAAATCCGCTATGGGACAAAGAGTTTAAGCCATATCTGATTATGAATGCGCAGGTTACAAAAAACTTCAAAAAGTGGAGCATTTATCTCGGCGCGGAAAATTTCCTCAATTTTGTGCAGAAAAACCCGATTATTGACGTTCAAAATCCGTTTTCAAACGATTTTGATGCAACAATGGTGTGGGGACCAACGCACGGAAGGAATATTTATGCGGGGTTTCGATTTAGGTTGTAGTTATTAGAGTTTAGAGTTTAGAAAATTCAAATTCAAAACTAATATCTAAACTCTACGAATTAGGGGTTGAAATGTGCCGTTAGGCACTAAATATCGGTAGAAATATGTTGAATATAACCGACAGCGTGCCGTAGAGCCTGTTCCGATGAAAATCGGAATACGCAATATTACATTTTTTGAACGGCACAAATATTGCAAGTTACGGCTGTTGCCTGAAAGGCAAATTTAATTTAGCCCAATGCGTTAGCGTTGGGAAACTAACGGACAAAGAATTGGGAGAAAATCATTTTTTCTACCAATATAATGTGCCTAACGGCACAAAAAAACATCAAAATATAAAATTTAACCCCTGATTCAATTTAATAATTAAAATAATAACTATTCAAATACGAAACTGTTTTTGAATAAATTGGCTTTGTAAATTCGATAAACAAATCTTGCGGCGGAGGCGGCGGAAGTTGTTTTTGCGAGCAAATTTTCTTTTGTGCAGCAGTGAGAGCGCGGTCATCTCCTCGATATGTTCCCCAAGTAGAGTTCCAAGTGAAAGAGCCTGAAAATTTTGTTTCCCGCAAAGGTTTATTTGTGTTAAAATCGGTTATTTTTAAATTTAAAATTCCGCCTGAATAGAGTTCCAAAGTATGTGTTGTAAGTGTCGCTTTTGCCGTCATATAACCATATTTGCCGTCAGAAAGTTCTACTCTGACACTGTCTTTTTTACAATCAACTGTTTTTGAGGTTTCTTTGGCATTTCCAACCGTAAAATCAAGGAAATCGAGTGTGATAATCTGATGCGGCGTGGCAACTTTCATTTTTTGAGCCTCTTCTTCGGAATAAAATTCAACAAATTTGTCTTTTGTTGTTCGGCGAAGTTCGACAAGCAGATTATCAAAGAAAAAATCTGACGAAAGTTGATAACTGCGGTTGGTGAGCGGCTTTTGCACCACCACGCGCAAAGTGGAATAAAACTCCGCCTGCGCAATCATATCAATCACATCTTTGTAGCCTGCAACAAAATGGTTTGCGCTTAGGAAATAACTGCGGGCAACCCGCGCCTGATGGACATCGCTGCTTTTTAACAGATTTTTGCCGAGAGAATAAAAATCTTCGGCAGCATCGTTTCGCGCCTGTTGCAGTTCGCTGTTATAATCCTTTGGCACAACAAGTTGCAACGCTTTTGGGCAGCGATAAATTTCTTCCGACAAACGATTAAGCATCAAATATTGCTGCTCAATGGTGTAGTGTTTTTGCACATTTTGACTTTGCCTTTGAAGATTGACAGTCCGCAACGCATTTTGCTGAGCCATCGGATAGGCAACAGTCAAAGCGTCTTGCGCCTTGACATTGTCAGGCTTTGAGCGCAGTTTTTTCACTGCCGCAGTTACGGCATCGCTGTAACGCCCTTTTTTGTAGAGGTTAGAAGGCGTGTTGCATTGCGTAAAAAGCAGCAAAGCAAAAATTGGAATTAAAAATTTAATGTGTTTCATCTTGGTTATTAGTTTTTAATGCGAATCAGGGGTTGAAATGTTTTTTTAAGGGTGCATTCCTACGGAATGCAGGTTTATATTTGTATTTTTTTCTACCGAGCGATGCAATCCTAACGGATTGCGGTACAAACGCAGCATCATTCCGTAGGAATGAATCGCTCGGTAGAAATTAAGTATCACATATTCAGAGCATTCCGTAGGAATGCAACCCCTAATTCGCATTATTAGTTTTTAGTTGTTAGTTTTTATTTTTTAACTTTTATTTTTTAGTTTAGAATGATATTTGTCTTTTTCGGAAATAATCATTTTTTCTGCGGGAATTTTCCAGTCAATATTTAATGTTTCATCGTTATAAATTATTCCGCCCTCCGATTGTTTATTGTATAAATTATCGCATTTGTAGGTAAAAATCGCCGTTTCTGACAGCACCGAAAAACCGTGTGCAAAGCCTCTCGGAATAAGGAACTGCAAATGATTTTCGTCTGACAGTTCCACGCCGTGCCACTGCCCGAAAGTCGGAGAATTTGGGCGCAAATCTACTGCAATGTCCCACACTTTGCCCACAACTGCGGACACAAGTTTTGCCTGCGCGTACTCGCCCTGCTGAAAATGCAGCCCGCGCAACGTGCCGTAAGACGATTTCGACATATTGTCCTGCAAAAAATTTTGACAAATTCCTTGCGCAAAATATTTTTCTTTGTTGTAACTCTCTGAAAAATAGCCTCTTTCGTCAAAAAAAACGTCAGGCTTGATAATTAATAAATCTGCGATTGGTGTTTTTATTATTTCCATTATTTTTTTAGTGTCAAGTAATGAGTAATAAGTAATGTGTAATAAGTAATGAGTATTAAGTACTGAGTAATAAGTAATAAGTAATAAGTAATGAGTAGCAAGTTTGTGTGCAATGATTTATATATATTTTTTTGTTAATTCTGAAAATCTTGTTAATTTTTCATTATTAATTATTCATTCTTAATTATTCATTCTTAATTGAATCAAGTATTGTCCATATTCGGTTTTGTCGAGTTTTTTGCCGAGTTCGAGCAGTTTTTCGTTTGAAATCCAGCCGTTGCGCCACGCGATTTCTTCGATGCAACTCACATAAAAGCCTTGTCGATTTTGAATTGTCGCCACAAAATTTGAGGCATCAAGCAGGCTGTTACAGTTGCCTGTGTCAAGCCAAGTGAATCCGCGCCCGAAAGTTTCTACCACCAAAGAGCCTTCTTCGAGATACAGTCGGTTGAGGTCGGTGATTTCGTATTCGCCGCGCGCCGATGGCTTGAGGTCAGCCGCTTTTTGTGTAACGGTGTTATCGTAAAAATAGAGTCCGGGAACGGCAAAATTGCTCTTCGGCTCTGACGGTTTTTCTTCCAACGACAGCACTTTTCCGTTGTCGTCAAACTCCACAACGCCATACGCACGCGGGTCTTTGACGTAATAACCGAAAACGCAGGCACCGCTTTTGATTTGCGCAGCGCGTTGCAGCATCGCCGAGAATTTTTGCCCATAAAAAAGGTTGTCGCCCAAAATCAGACAAGCCTCATCTCCATTCAGAAAATCTGCGCCAAGCACAAACGCCTGCGCCAAACCGTTCGGCGTGTGCTGCACGATGTACTCAAACTTCATTCCCAAATCTTCGCCGCTGCCAAAAAGTTCCTGAAACATCGGCAAATCGCGCGGCGTTGAAATTATCAAAACCTCGCGTATCCCTGCCAACATCAGCGTTGATAACGGGTAATAAATCATCGGTTTGTCATAAACTGGCATAATTTGCTTTGAAATTGCCTTTGACAACGGAAACAAACGTGTTGCGCTGCCGCCTGCTAATATTATTCCTTTCATAAAATTTACGATTTTAGATTTACGATTTGCAAAGTTAGTAATTTTTTTTTAATTAGGCATAAAATATCTTAAAAGTGTTTTTTTGCACACAGATAATACAGATTATTTTGTATAATAATCAAAAAAAACGTAACACGATTTTAGAAACGTGCTACGGTTTTTTGCTTTTTACACCTCACCCCCGACCCCTCTCCAAATGGAGAGGGGAGTCTCCTATTTGCAAACGATACCTTTCTTCAGCAAGGCTACACTACTCCCCCTCTCCTGTTGGAGAGGGGGCTGGGGGGTGAGGAGTATTATTCTTTCACCAATTTTCCCACATTATTCCCAACGCGCACCAAATAAACACCGCTCGGCAAGCCCGAAACGTTGATTGTTTGCCCGCCGTTGTGTAGGGGCGTTGCGCGCAACGCCCCTACGATGCGCCCTTGCAAATCTGTTATTGTTACAGTTTCACCTGCTTGAATGCCGTCTATTGTTACGATGTCGGTGGCAGGGTTTGGGTAGATTTGTAAAGACGTTGCTTGCAATGTTTCTACTCCCATTTCCTGTTCGCCCACATTGATTATAACAGGTATTTCGTCTTGATTGATTTCTGTTTCATCTTCAAAGATAAAATGTATATCGCTGATAATAACCGTATAATTGCCTTCTAATCCTTCGGGGACATTGTAGGCAATATGCACAATATCTTGATAGTTAGCCGTTAGCATTATATTACGCAAAAGGCTTGAATAAGCAGGTGCAGGCGTAATGATAAATGTCCAACTGCCGTCTCCGTTGTTTATAATTGTAAGCGTATAAAAGCCTGCCAATGTTTCCGAAATTTCGCAGTTTTCTATATCAATGCTAATGCCTGCTGGCAAATAAACCGTAAATTCACCTCTTACTATCGGCTCATCTGTTGGAATTTCAAGTCCTAATGTAATTGTGCTGCTCTCGTCGTCTGTTTCTACTTCAAGTTGCGAAGGAGTAACGGTCAGGTTTATGTTAATTAGGCTGTCGCAACCTGTAACCGATTGACGATAAACAGTATATTGTCCGCTTGTTGTGCCGACTTGAAAAATTGTGTCGCCGTAAACATAAGGAAATTGGTTGTCGTAAATATTCAAAACAGAATCAACCAAAATATAATCTGTCCAAATAATTTTTACGCTGTCCTGATAAGTGTAGTTGTTGCCGTTGCAAGATGCAACATTAAGCGTTGCTACCACAGTCAAATCACCGTCAGAACGGTCTAATTCAAGCACATTAGAATTTGGCGCATTATTTCCTGTATTCCAAGTTAAAGTATAATTTGGTTCAGAAGATACTACAGGAGTAAAACGCCAAGCCTCAGAAGTATTTACGCCGTTATTAACAGTTGTCCAACTGTCTGTTGCATTACGTCCTGGAGCAATGGTTGCGTTAGTTCCATTGGAGTTCATAACTCCAATAATTCCTCGTCCGCCATTCCAAC
>JAISKN010000303.1 GCA_031260925.1 Prevotellaceae bacterium
TTTTTTAATTTGAAAGTTATTAAATAGTGATAATTAAAAAACTTGATTTGTTTTTAAATAAAAAAAGCGGATTTAATTATCCGCTCCTTGAAGCCTTAGACTGCTCTTTTTCACAAATAAGTAAATCCGTGCAAAATGCACGATAATCACTTATTCTTGCGAAAAAATTGAAAGGGTCTAAGTCTCAAGGGGCAAGAATGGCGTTGTTAACGCTTTTTTATAAGATTTTTTGCGTATTATCTACGCTTTTTTGTTATGTCATATTTATTCATTAAAAATTAAATCTAATTTATATTTTCGATAATTTTCAAATTTTCTATCGCTACTGATTAATGGTATTTTTTCAGCGATAGATTGCGCAATTATTAATCTGTCATTTGGGTCATTGTGATTTGCAACAACAGGCAATTTTTCAAATGTTTTCAAGTGCTGTTGATTGATATATTTGATAGAAAAACCAATTTCATTTTCTACCAAATCAAAAATATCATCTATTTTTTTATTTTTCTTTTTGTCAAGTTTGCCGTTGTGAATCAGTTGTATAACTTCTTTCATAACTTCGGAACTGACAAAAATATTATTCTCATAATCTTGCAAAACAGACAAAACATTATCTTCCAATCTGCTTGAATCTGAAAGATAAAAAGCCAAAATATTGGTGTCAATCAAATATCGCATAATTTATTGCATTACAGCCCTCAAATCTTTAATAACAAATACACCGTCAGGGTTATTTTTTAACCATAAGCCCGCTTTTGACAGTTTAGAAACAACTTTATCTTGAATTTGTTTCGTTTTTGAAGTTGTATTTTTAAAATTTTCTTTTTCCATAATATTTTTCTTGAAAATTACGCTGCAAAGATATAAATTATATTTGAATTATTCAAATTATTAACCCCAAAAAATATTTTTGCCTGTATAAAATAATTGTTGTAATTTTGTTGTTTAAAATTATTGTAAAAAATATTTTTCATATAATGCAAAAATCAACTTTTAACTTATTAATTCTCACGGTTTTGGCGGCAATAATTGCGCTCGCCTGCGCTAATCGCGGAACGGGACCGCAAGGCGGACCAAAAGACATAACGCCGCCTGTGCCTGTGAAAAGCAGTCCGCAAAACGGCGCGCTGAACTATAAAAAAAATAACATTGATGTGATTTTCAACGAGATAATACTTGTGGAAAAAGCCTTTGAAAATGTTGTGGTGTCGCCGCCGCAAATCAAACCTGCTGTGGTAAAGGCGCAAGGCAAGCATTTGGTGGTGATTTTGGTTGATACGCTCAAAGAAAATACTACTTACACCATTGATTTTGGGCAGGCAGTTGTTGATTTCAACGAAAAAAACGTGCTTTCGGGCTACTCATTTTCGTTTGCCACAGGCAGCGAAATCGACACGCTGCAAATGAGCGGAACGCTGATTGACGCATCAAACCTCAACCCGATTTCAAACATTTTTGTCGGCATTCACAGCGATTTGGAGGACAGCGCGTTTTTCAAAAAGCCCTTTGACCGCATTACAAAAACCGATGAAAAGGGCAATTTTACGATTAAAAACATAAAAGCGGGCAAATATCGAATTTACGCGCTTGAAGACATCGGCTCAAATTTCCGTTTCGACCAGCCGAATGAGCAAATTGCGTTTTTGGAAACCGTTTTTGAACCGATTGCCATTACCGAAACCAAAAGCGACACGCTTTGGAAAGATTCAACTGTAATTATTGAAAAAATTGATACAACAGATTTATTTATTGATGGAATAAATGTTTTTGATACAATAAGAATTTCGGACACAATAAAAGTTGTCGACACAATAAAAATTTCGCAAACAACAAAATTTTATCCAGATTCTATTATTTTACAGGCATTTACAGAGGAATTTCACAAGCAATATTTAGTAAAAAACGAGCGACCTGACAAATATCATTTTTCGCTCTATTTCAACGATATTGCGGAAGAATTACCAAAAATCAATGCCCTGAATTTTCCGTTTGAGAATGCAGTTTTTATTCAGGCAAACGACAGAAAAGACAGCATAACATATTGGCTTACAGACAGTTTAGCGTGGAATATTGACACGCTGAATTTGAGCATAGAATATCTAAAAACAGATTCTTTAAATCAACTTGTGCCGCAAACTGACACATTAAATTTAAGATTAAGAAAATCGTCAGCGCAAAGACCGCAGCAAAATTCTAATAGAAATCAAAAAAATCAGCCTCCAAAACAGGAATTTATCAAAATTCAGAGCAATATGACCTCAACTTTTGATTTTTTCAACCAAATTGAATTAAAATTTTCTGCACCAACTTTTTTTGATAAAACGAAAAAAATCTTTGTCGAACAAAAAGTTGACACAAATTGGGTTGCGCAAAAAATTGAGTTCTCAAAAGGCGACAGTATCGGGCTGAAATACGTTCTCAAATGCAATTTTAAGCAGGGCGAAACGTACCGTTTGCAAGTTGATTCCGCGTTTTTCAATGATTTGTACAACAAAGTTTCAGATAAATTTTCACAAAATTTAACCTGCAAAAAGAAAGATGCCTACGCCTCGCTGACGTTGGAAATGGGAATTTTCACAGGAAAAGAGATTGTGGAATTGCTCGATAAAGACGATAAAGTCGTTCGTACTCAGCAAGTTAAGTCCGACAATGTGAAATTTGAATATCTTACGCCAAACACCTATTATGCCCGACTTTTTGTTGATAAAAACGAGAACGGCGTTTGGGATACGGGCAAATTTTCGGAGAATAATCAGCCCGAAGAGGTCTATTATTACCCATATTATTTTCAGTTGCGCGAAATGTGGGACAGCGAGGAATATTGGGATTACCTCGAATTTCCGCTTTTAGAACAGAAACCGAAGGAGTTGATTAAAGAGAAGAAGAAAAATTAGGCGACAGGAAAAAAGTGATAGATTTTTTTAACTTCTCTATCTTCTTAACTTCTTATATTCCCAATTTTCAATAAAAATAGTTAAAAAACAATAAAAAATAACCCTGTTTTGCAACATTTTTCAAAAAAAATCATCTTATATAATGTCTGCGTATGAATTTTATGGAGAACGATATTTTAAACGAGATAATTTCGGGCTGTAAAAATCAGAACCGAGAGGCTCAACATCGTCTTTACGAGATTTATGCCAAGCGTATGACTGCGCTCTGTTTTCGATATTGCGGCGACAGAGAAACGGCTCGAGACCTGATGCACGATGGTTTTATCAGAATTTTCTCACACATTGACGAATATAGCGGAGTTGGAAATTTTGAGGGCTGGTTGAGGAAAATTTTTGTCAATGTCTCCCTTGATTTTATCCGCAGAAATGAGGCTGAAAACAATAAAATTCAGTTGGAAGTGGTGGAAAATTTTACAGCAGACAAAACGTCTGACTTTACGGAAAATATTGATATAGAGCAAATTATGAAGGCAATCGGAAAGTTGCCGACAGTGGCGCGAGCAGTTTTTAATATGTACAACATTGACGGCTTTTCGATAGAACATATTGCCAATGAATTGAAAATGACCGCCACAGCCGTTCGTTCGCAGCACTTACGGGCAAAACAAAAATTACAAATAATGCTAAAATCAATTTATGATTTTTGAATTACAATTTACGATTTTAGATTTACGATTTATGATTTACAATTTATGATTTACGATTGAAAGTTATTAGATATAAAAAATTTGTGTTAATCTGTGTAATCAGTGGATAAAAAACTTAAAAAAAAATATGAAATTTAATGAAGATATAATCACTCAAATTCAAAATTACGAGATGAATTTGCCCGAAAATGATTGGGAAATTCTGTCGCAAAAACTTGATAATAAGCAGCGAAAATCGTTGCCGCTTTGGTATTGGGCAGCCGCTGCAAGCGTTGCACTTGTAATTGGGTTTGGTTTTTTGGCAAATAATTTTGATAAAATAGAAAATGGTCAGACACAAGACGCAAGATATAAGGCGCAAGATACAAGACACGAGACACAAGACACAAGATGTGAGACACAAGACAATACAGATAAAATTATAACGATAACTATTTTTGACAAAAGTTCATATTGTTATACTCCTATTATAGAAGATTTGTCTGCGCAGAAATCTGAAAACGACAATCAACAAATCAACGAATCAGCAAATCAACAAATCACCAAATCAACAAATCAACAAATCAACAAATCAACAAATCAACAACTTACAATAGAAGATGCAGAAAAATTGATGCAGGAAACTCCGCAAATCGTAAATCGTAAATCTAAAATCGTAGATAAGTCTTACGCTTCGCTTTTGGCATCAGTTTCTCCTGCGGGTTTTATGGGAGCGCAAAAAGTGCCTCTAATGCGCGCGCCTGCACAAAATTTTATTTATGATGCAGATGAAACCAGAGTGATTGCAAGAACTTCGCACTCCGAAGTAAAGCACGATTTGCCGCTTACTTTCGGGCTGAATTTCGGCATTCCGATTGCGAAACGGCTCTATTTCAACACGGGCATAAACTACACCTATATTCACTCTCGGACTTCGATTTATAACATTGACAATCAGCAACTTGCCAGCACAGACGACCAAAACTTGCATTATCTCGGCATTCCTGCTATGTTTGCCTATCGCGTAATTGACGGCAGAATTTTTAAACTCTACATTGCAGCGGGCGGCACAGCAGAAAAAGGACTTTTGGAAACGCACAACACAAAAAATTTTGACACCGAAAATACAGAATTTTCGTCTGATATTCCAAATAA
>JAISKN010000329.1 GCA_031260925.1 Prevotellaceae bacterium
AATGAAGGTTACAGTATTTATTCTAAAAAATCATTATACGGCATTACGATAAAAACATCTGCAATTCAGAAAGGAGTAACTCAGCAAACTTCAACTCCTCAAAGTTCAAGTCAGCAAAGTTCAATACAGCAGTTTTTTCCAATTTATGGCGTTACATTGGGACAAACTACTACCGATGATACAAGACGAATGGGATATGAAGTGAAAGCAGGTAGTAATGGCACTTCTAATTACTCTATTATTGAGACTATTTGGCTTAGGGATTTTGATAATGATAATGTATGGGAAACTATGATTATACATAATGATGAAAAAATGCCACAAGTATGGATAAATAAATTTGGTTTTAATTTGGATTTGTCCTATTCTGAATGGCTTGATTTATTCAAAAGAATGGGTTTTACTATCGAAATAAATACAAGTCCCCAAACAACAGAATATCAGGGAAGAAACACGCTTAAAGCAGAATTTACAGCACTCTCTCCTGATAAACTGTTAAGTTTCAAATTATACTTTAATTATGGCAATAGAAATAATGAAGGTTACAGTATTTATTCTAAAAAATCATTAGACGACATTTGGATAAAAACATCTGCAATTCAGAAAGGAGTAACTCCTCAGAGTTCAAGTCAGCAAAGTTCAAATCCCGTAGTAAAACGATTTTTTTCGGATTTTTTTCCAATTTATGGTATTACATTAGGGCAAACTACTACCTATGATGTAAAACGAATGGGATATGAGGTGGAAAAAAAAGGCAGTTACAATTATTCCTATATTGAAACTATTCAGTTTTATGATTGGGATAATGATAATGTATATGAAGATATGGCTATATTTAATAATGATTATAGAAAAATACCACAAACCTGGATAAATAAATTTGGTTTTAATTTTGATTTGTCTTATTCTGAATGGCTTGATTTATTCCAAAAAATGGGTTGTACTATCACAATAAATACAAATCCCCAAACAACAGGATATGAGGGAAGGAACACGCTTAAAGCAAAATTTTCAGCACTCTCTCCTGATAAATTGTTAAATTTCGAATTATACTTTGAGAAAGGCAATAAAAATAATGAAGGTTACAGTATTTCTTCTAAAAAATCATTATATTATATTAATGTAAGAAAACAATAAACATTTTTTGTAAGGTTGCATTCCTAACGGAATGCAGGTATATATTCGCGTGTTTTTCTACCGAGCGATGCAATCCTAACGGATTGCGGTGCAAATGCAACACATTCCGTAGGAATTAACGGATTGCAAATGCAACATCATTTCGTAGGAATTAACAAATTGCAAATGCAACATCATTCCATAGGAATTAACAAATTGCAAATGCAACATCATTCCGTAGGAATTAACGAATTGCTAATCGCGGTTCTCATTCCGTAGGAATGAATCGCTCGGTAGAAACCAAGTATCACATATTCAGCGCATTCCGTAGGAATGCAACCTGTAATTAGCATTATTAATGCGAATTATGGGTTGAAATGTGCCGTTAGGCACAAAATATCGGTAGAAATATGTTGAATATAACCGACAGGAATACGCAATATCACATTTTTTGAACGGCACAAATATTGCAATTAATTTCCCCAACGCGATGCGTTGGGCTGAAATAATAATCGGCTTTCAGCCGAAAATGGAGTACAAATATTGCAATTTACGACTGTTGCCTGAAAGGCAAATATATTTCAGCCCAATGCGTTAGCGTTGGGAAATTAACGGCACAAAGAATTGCTATGTAATATCAGTCTCATTCCGTAGGAATGAATCGCTCGGTAGAAATCAAGTATCACATATTCAGCGCATTCCGTAGGAATGCAACCCATAATTATCATTATTAATTAACAATATAAAAAAAAACAAAAATGAAACGAATATTTTTTACAGCAATTTTTATTGCTGCTGCATTGGTTGCTTTTGCACAAATAGAGCAGCCGAAACCGAAACCTGCGCAGCCAAGCACTACGAAACCCGTGCAATCTACGCAAAATCAGCAAAAGTCGCAGAAGCAAATCCAATGCGAGCAGCGTTGGAAAGACGGCAAAGAGGCGTATGACAACGGCGATTATTCAACCGCTCTGTTTTTCTTTAACAAAGCAGTTGCTGACGGCTGTACTAATATGCCTTATGCAGATTATATTGAACTGTGCAATATGAAAATGTCTGCAAATGCAACATTGACCGTATCGCCGACAGAAGTTGAGTTTGACGCTGCGGGCGGCAGTAAGACAATTTCTATTTCTACAAGTATGTCGTGGAGTACGCCTGTTAATACTGCGAGTTGGGTAACTATGACCAAATATTCCAACTCTATAAGTCTCACCTGCGCTGCAAACACCGCAACAAGCGAGCGAACAGATTATTTTAAAATTAAGGCAGGCGACAAAGAAGTAAGAGTAAATATCAAGCAGAAAGGGGCAACTCAGGCAAATTCTGTAAGCAGTTATCTTAAAGCAGTTAACCAACTAATCACTATGAATATGAACTCAAGCCCGACACAAAATCTTGATAATGGAAACTATAAAGGACAGCGCAACAGTGATAATCAACGTAGCGGTTTAGGAGCATATTATTGGAGTAGCGGAGAATTTTATTTTGGCGAATGGAGTAAAGGCTCACGTAATGGAAATAGTCTTGATATTTCATTAAATGGCAATTCTTTTGACAATTGTTCCAATTGTATTTATTTTGTTGGAGATTGGTTAAATGGCGAAAAATCAGGCACTGGTACTTGCTATGATAAAAATGGTAATTGGCTATATTATGGCAACTTTGCCAATGATAAACCTACAGGTAATTATACTGGAACTGCAACTGTTACAGATTGGAAATTTAAAGTAATAGAATATTCCAATGGAGATATTTATATTGGAGAAACATATGAAGGTAACAGACATGGTTATGGTGTTTTTCTCTGGAAAGCAGGCGGAATGTGGTACGGTTATTGGAAAGACGGCATAAGAGCAGGAACAGGAATACATATTTATATGGACGGTAGGGTGTCAACAGGCACTTGGAACGGAGATACTAAAACTAATTAATGCGAATCAGGGGTTGAAATGTTTTTTTTAAGGGTGCATTCCTACGGAATGCAGGTCTCTATTTGTATTTTTTTCTACCGAGCGATGCAATCCTAACGGATTGCGGTGCAAATGCAACATCATTCCATAGGAATTAACGAATTGCTAATCGCGGTTCTCATTCCGTAGGAATGAATCGCTCGGTAGAAATCAAGTATCACATATTCAGTGCATTCCGTAGGAATGCAACCTGTAATTAGCATTATTAATTAATCATAAATAAATAAACAAATGAAAAAACTTATTACAATTTTTATTATTGCGGTTTCTTTTGCAGCAAATTCTAATGCGCAATTACCAAAAATAGTAACAACTCCTGCGGAAAAACCAAAAACAACTCCTGCACAGACGCCAACAAACAAACCTGCGCGTACTTGCAATAGCGAGGCGGTAATGATAAACGGCGTATGCTGGGCAAAAACCAATCTTGGCGCAAGCAGCCCGACAGAATACGGTAACTATTATACTTGGGAAGAGGCAAAAAACGCCTGCCCTGCTGGCTGGCGTTTGCCGACAAAGAAAGAAATAGATGCCTTGTGTAACGAAAATAAAGTATCGTACGAATTGACTACTCAAAACGGCGTAAAGGGCGGCAAATTTACCGACAAAAACACAGGTAAAAGTCTGTTTTTGCCTGCAGCAGGCTTCCGCCAGTTCAGCGGTGGTACGCTCTACAGTTACCGTACAGGTGAGTACGGACACTATTGGAGCAGTATGCAGTTCAGTAGCGACGGCGCGTACTGCTTGATCTTCAGTAGCAGTAGCGCGCTCGCGAGCCTCTACAAACCCGTATGCGGCTTTTTTGTTCGGTGCACGGCAGAATAATATTCGATTTATTTAAAATATTCGACTATTGAGGCGCAGGAAAAAGGCGTAGAGAAAAGGCATTGCCTTTTCTCTACATTTTGGTTGCCTTTTTCTACAAAAGGTATTGCCTTAAAGAAACCTGTCATTCCCGCGAAGGCGGAAATCCCATTTGTACATTGCAGTAAGGAGATTCCCGCCTTCGCGGGAATGACACTTGTTTTAAAAATCTGTGTAAATCCGTCTAATCTGCGTCATCTGCGTGCTAAAAAAACACTTATGAAATCCCGCTCCAATCCCGCAACTCCTTATAAATTTCTTCCAATCTTTTGAGGATAATTGCGTTTTGGGGCTGTTCGAGTTTTTCGTCTTCGTCAAGGATTTTATTGACAATGTCGCGGGCGTTTTGCAGCAGTTGCTGGTCGGCAGCGGCGGCGAGGTTGAAAAGTTGGAAATCGATAGGCATACCGCTCTGTTGCTTGCCTTCGAGCGTGCCTGCACCGCGCATTTCGAGGTCTGCCTCTGCAATTTTAAAGCCGTCATTGGTTTGGGTCATCAGTTCGAGGCGGGCTGCCGTTTGCGAGGCGAGTTCGTATTTCGACATCAAAATGCAAAAACTCTGCTCAGCACCGCGCCCAACGCGCCCGCGCAGTTGGTGCAGTTGCGACAAACCGAAACGCTGCGCGCTCTCAATCACCATCACGCTCGCATTCGGCACATCAACGCCGACCTCAATCACGGTGGTAGAGAGCAAAATTTTCGTTTCGCCGCTTTTGAATTTCGCCATAATTTCATCTTTCTGAGCCGATTTCATTTTTCCGTGTAGAAAAGATATTTTATATTGCGGAAAAACCTCACACATTATATTATAGCCGTTTTCAAGATTTTTCAAATCGAGTTTTTCCGACTCCTCAATAAGCGGATAGACCACATAAACCTGATGTCCATTGTCTATTTCGTGAATAATTAATTTGTTGAGTTGTGCGCGGTTGTTATCAAAAAAATGTTTTGTATAAATCGGCTTGCGGTTTGGCGGCAGTTCGTCAATCACAGAAATTTCCAAATCGCCGTAGAGCGTCATTGCCAGCGTGCGCGGTATCGGCGTTGCGCTCATTGCCAAAATGTGCGGCGGCTGATAGTTTTTTTCGTAAAGTTTTGCCCGTTGCGCCACGCCAAAACGGTGCTGCTCGTCAATCACAGCCAAGCCCAAATTTTGAAACTCAACCGTGTCCTCAATCAAAGCGTGTGTGCCGATTAAAATATGCAAAGTGCCTTCTTTGAGCGCGGCGTGGATTTCGCGCCGTTCTTTTACTTTTGTTGCGCCGATTAGCAGTTTCACATTAATTCCGAGATTTTTCGTTAATTTTTCGATAGACGAAAGATGTTGCCGCGCCAAAACTTCTGTCGGTGCCATAATGCACGCCTGATAGCCGCTGTCAATCGCCATCAGGGCGGAAATGAGCGCGACAATGGTTTTTCCGCTGCCGACATCGCCCTGCAAAAGTCTGTTCATCTGCTTGCCCGAAACCAAATCGCCGCGAATTTCCCGCAACACTCGAATTTGCGCTCCTGTCAGCGTAAAAGGCAGGCAATTTTTATAGAATTTTTTAACAAAACCGTTGTCTTTATCAAACACAAAACCGTTATTTTTCGCTTTTCGGTTTGCTTTTTGACGCAAAATATTCATCTGATTATAAAAAATCTCCTCAAATTTTATTCTGAAAACTGCATTTTTTAATAATTCCGCGCTTTGTGGAAAATGAATATTGCCCAAAGTTTTGCGCAAACTCAACAGATTATTTTCGGAAAGAATGTATTGCGGCAAAGTTTCTTCGCAGGCAGGCAAAGTAGAGTAGCACGCTTCGGCAACAATTCGGCTAAACTCGTAATGAAAATTTTTTGCCGAAAACTGTTTGTTTATTTTTGAGTTTGAATGATAAAACGACTGAAATTTTGACTTAATTCTGCTCAGTTTGTAACTCGAAAAAGTCCTGAAAAACGGGCTTACAATCTGCATTCTGCCGTTAAAAACCGACACCTCGCCAAACAAAATGTACTGTGTATTGTGGCTAATTTCGTGTAGCCAACCACTGTTTTGCATATTAAACCAGACAAGCGAAATACTGCCTGTTTTGTCTTGGAAAATTGCCGTTGTGCGCTCGTATTGCTGCTGCACGGAAAAAATATTTCCCTGCAATATTACAACAGGTTTTTCCTCGTTTTCGTTATTGAAATTGAAGTTTTTTAAGTCGGCAATATTGTAAAAAAGTTCCGAATGGCGAAACGGAAAATAGCGCAACAAATCGCCTGCGGTGCTGATATTTAACTCTTTTTTCAGCACCGCCGCCCGCTTTTCGCCCACAAGCGGAATAAATTTTATGTCGTCAGAAAAATTAATACAATGAATAATTAATAATGAACAGTGAATAATTTGAGTGCAAAATTAATGATAATTTATGAATTAATAATTGCAGAACAATATTTTTTTGAAAAAAGTTGTATTTATTCATTATTAGTTATTCATTATTCATTAAAAAATATTAATTTTGCATTGATTTTTTTTAATTCAAAAATTCAAAAGTGTTAAAAAAATGATTGTTTGTATTCTGAATTTAATTGATAATAATTATGAACGATTTTGAAGAATATATCCGACAGGGTGAGCCTGACAAAATAGAGAAAAGCCAAATTTGGCAAACGGCTATCGGTTTGCAGCAGGTTGATGGGCTAAAACCCTCTGCGTACCTGATTGAAACCGCCAAGCAAAACATTGAAGGCGACATTACTTTTGACGAAGTAAATGTCCGTATCGACAGTTATTATCAAACAAAAACCGTTAGAAACAACGATGACGACCGCACCGAAGAAGCCGACAAGGTTTCCGCCCGTATTGCCGAAATCTTATCGAGCAAAACTTTTTCTTTTTCGCCTGTAGAATATATTGGCATACACAGGCGGCTTTTTTCAGGAATTTACAAGTTTGCAGGAAAAATACGCGACTATGATATTTCAAAAAAAGAATGGGTATTGGACGGAAAAACGGTATTATATGCGAGTGCCATTAATTTAAGAGAAACACTTGAATATGATTTTGCACAAGAAAAAGCATTTAATTACAAAGGATTAAGCAAACTGCAAATTATAGAACATATTGCGCATTTTGTGGCTTATTTATGGCAAATTCATATTTTTGGAGAAGGAAACACACGAACAACGGCGGTGTTTCTGATAAAATACTTGCGCACGTTTGGCTTTAATGTCAGCAACGATGCTTTTGCTCAACATTCGTGGTATTTCCGCAACGCCCTTGTCCGCGCCAATTACAAAGACTTCACAAACGGCATTCACGCTACAAATGAGTATTTAATGCGATTCTTTGGTAATTTGTTGCTTGGCGAAAATAATATATTGAACAATCGCGAGTTGCATATTAAATTTGTAAAAACCGAAAATGTAAATGTCGTAGAAAATGACACTGTAAATAAGAAAAATGTCCTTGTAACCACAGAAAAGTTCCTTGTAAATGGCAAAAAATTCCTTGTAAATGGCAAAAAGTTCCCTGTAAATGGATTGGAAATATTAAAATTGATAACACAAAACCAAAATGTTACAATTATGGAATTATCAAAACAGTTAAACATTTCAGACCGAGCCGTAAAAAACAATCTTAACAAACTCAAAAATGCAAATATTATCTCTCGTGTCGGCAGCGATAAAACAGGACATTGGCAAATAATATCAGAAGTATAATTAAAAATTTTAATATAATTTTGCAAAAAAAATCCGCGCAAATCCGTCTAATCAGCGTCATCTGCGTGCTAAAAATAAAATAAAAATGAAAGCATTAATGTTTGGGTGGGAGTTTCCGCCGCATATTCTTGGAGGGCTTGGAACGGCGAGTTATGGCTTGACAAAAGGAATGTCGTTGCAGCAAGATATGGAAATTACTTTTGTAATTCCGAAACCTTGGGGCGACGAAGATAAGAGTTTTTTGCGAATTATCGGCGCAAATCAAGTGCCTGTGGTGTTCAAAGACCTTGATTATAACTACGTTATGCAGCGGACACCAAATGCTGACGACTATTTCCATTTCCGCAACGGCATTCGGTACGATTTTTCGAGGATTGGCACAAACGATTTGGGCTGCATCAATTTTTCGGGGCGTTACCCTGAAAATCTTTTGGAGGAAATCTCTAATTATGAGGCTGTTGCGAGCGTTATCGCCCATTCGGAAAATTTTGACGTAATTCATTCGCACGATTGGCTGACCTATCCCGCAGGCATTTTTGCGAAGAAAATTTTGGGCAAGCCGCTCGTAATTCACGTTCACGCAACCGACTACGACCGCAGTCGCGGACAGGTCAATCCCGATGTTTATAACATCGAAAAATCGGGTATGGATTTTTGCGACCATATCATTACCGTGAGCAACCTCACGCGGCAGACCGTTATCGAAAAATACCACATTTCGCCCGACAAAGTTACCACCGTGCATAATGCCGTTGAGCCGCTTGATTTTGTAAATGAACTGCACAAGCAGGAGCGCAAGGACAAAGTTGTTACTTTTTTGGGCAGAATTACGATGCAAAAAGGACCAGAATATTTTGTGGAAGTTGCCTCGTGCGTTTTGGCGAATACCAAAGGCGTGCGTTTTGTGATGGCGGGCAGCGGCGATATGATGAACAAAATGATACGGCTTGCGGCGCAGCGCGGCATTGCCGACCATTTTCATTTTACGGGCTTTCTCAAAGGGCGCGATGTGTATGAAATGCTCGCCCAAAGCGATGTTTATATGATGCCGAGTGTGAGCGAGCCGTTTGGCATTTCGCCGCTTGAGGCGATGCAGTGCGGCACGCCGAGCATTATTTCAAAGCAGAGCGGTTGCGCCGAAATTCTCGACCACGCCATAAAAACCGATTATTGGGACATCAACACAATGGCGGACTACATTCACGCAATAGTGAAATACCCCGCAATGTACAAGGAATTGCGCAAAAACGGTCTGGAAGAAATTGCAAATATCAAATGGGAATATGCGGGGCAGAAAGTTCGGGAAATTTATGAGAAGGTAAAGTTTTGAACCAAGATTTCAATAAGATTTTCTTGATTTACAAGATTAAGAAAAAATATTAGTTCAAAATTAGGAATTGTTAAATAAATATAAATAAAGGCATTTTTATAATAAATCTGGATTGCTTCGGAAATACCTCGCAATGACGTATCCCTTTGCTTATACGACTTCCGTCATTGCGAGGTATTTCCGAAGCTATCCATAAAAAATTACTTAAATAACATAATCTATATTTAGTTACTAATATCCCAAAATTAATCACTAATCATTAAAAAATATCATTATGCTTTGTAAAAACTGTAATTATGAAAATGGCGATAAAGACCATTTTTGCGCAAACTGCGGCACGTTTTTAGAAAACCCAACCGTAAATGAGCCTCCACCAGAGCCAAAAAGTTACAATATGAAATTTTTTGGACTGGGCAGCGAATATTTCAGCATTATCATTGTAAATTGGCTGCTGACAATCATTACTTTGGGCATTTACTATCCTTGGGCAAGAGCGCGGAAACTGCAATATATCTACGGCTCAACTGCCTTTGCAGACGACCGTTTCGCATTTAACGGCACAGGAAAAGAGATGTTTCGCGGCTTTGTAAAAGTCATTTTGTTTTATGCCGTGTTTATGGGCTTAATTGCTGCGTGGAGTTTCTACATTCAAAGTAATCCTACCCCAAATGTTTGGTTTGGCATTGGCTTTATTTTTGTTATTTATGCAGGCATTTTTGCAATTGTTCCATTAATGATACACGGCGCGTACCGTTACAGAATGTCGCGTACAGCGTGGCGCGGAATACGTTTTGGCTATCGCGGAACAAAGAAAAAACTGTACGGCGAATATTTTAAAGGATTTTTGCTTACTCTTTTCACGTTTGGCATCTATTCGCCTTGGTTTCAGATAGATGTGAGAAAATATATTACAGGAAATATTCGTTGCGGCGATGTAAATTTTTCGTACAAAGGCGAAGGCGCGGGCTTATTTATAATTTACCTAAAATATTATCTTTTTGGCATCGCGGCATTTATTGGTATGATAATATTATTTGCAATAGTCGCATTAATAGCAGCCTCAACAGGTCTTGATTGGGAAAATCTTTTTGATGTTGAAAGTTCATTTTTTCCATTTTTAATAATGCTGATATATGCTTTTCTTCTTATTCCAATGATAATTTATTATTGCTGGTTTGAAAAAAATACGTTCAATTATTACATTGATAATATTGTTTTGGAAAAAGACGAAAAACGTTTAACAATGAAATCGTCTGCAACGGGCTTTGGCATTTTTAAACTCCGCGTTGTAAATTTGTTTTTGACCGTTTTCACGCTTGGTTTCGGCTATGCTTGGGTAGAAATGCGCACCCGCAAATATTTTACCGAAAGCATTACAATCTCAGGTTTAATCGACATTGACAACATTTCGCAAACCGAAGAATTATACACCAATGCAATGTTTGAAGACGCAACCGATTTCTTTGATATTGATATTTTTTAGGGAGTAATTTATAACCACGATTTTATTAAGATTAAAAAAATTCTCAAGATTTCTTATGTCATTTTTGACTTTAATTTATGGATTGCTTCGGAAATACCTCGCAATGACGGAAGTCGTATAAGCAATGGTAGTACGTCATTGCGAATATTTTAAGCGAAATGAAATGTAGCGAAAAAATATGAAGCAATCCAGAAAAAACTATATTAATTTAGAATTAATATTTTCTTAATCTTGATAATCATAAAAATCTTATTAAAATCTTGGTTCAGACAAAAAAATAAAAAAACTATGGTAACAGGAAAATATTTTGACGGAAAATCATCGCAGCCGCAAAAGGTTGAGGTGGTTTTGAATGTTGGTTTTGACGAGTTGAAAATCAGCAGCGAAACAATTAATTTTGTTTGGAAATTGCAGGATTTGAACTACGAGAAATTCGGCTCTTTTTTGGAAATAAAACTTGTGGAAAATTCGGGTGATTTTCTTACAATCGACAACAAAGAGTTTAACGCTGAGTTTATCAAGCAAATTCAACGCAAAAAAGATGTCGGTTTTTATAAGCCGCTGCTTGAAATGACCTACAAAAATTACATCATTATTGCGGTGGCGATTTTGGGGCTGATTGTTGCAGGTTACTTTATTGCCGTACCGTATATTGCGGAAAAAGCGGTTGCCATAATACCCGAAAGCGTTGATACGCGAATCGGCGATATGGCAGGGCTGCAATTACTTCACGGCGCAAAAATTGATTCTGAAAAATCTGAAATTTTGGCGCAATTTGCAGATGAACTTAAACTTAATAACACTAAACCATTGTATTTCAATGTAATAGACACCAATATTGTAAATGCTTGTGCGCTGCCAGACGGCGAGATTGTAGTTTATACCGGTATTTTGGATAAAATGACTGATTATCAGCAACTTGCGGGCTTGCTCGGACACGAGGTTACGCACATCAATGAACGCCACTCAATGAAAATGCTGTGCAAAAATCTTGCAGGCTACATTCTGATTTCGGCGATTTTTACCGATGTGAACGGCATTGTCGCCATACTTGCAGAAAACGCGCACAGCATTAATACGCTTTCGTATTCGCGCGCGTTTGAAACCGAGTCTGACGAAAAATCTGTTGATATTCTTATTCAAAACCACATCAACCCACAGGGCGTGGTGTCGCTTTTGGAATTGCTGCAAGATGAGGAGAAAATGCTCGGCAAAGTACCCGAAATTATACTCACGCACCCCATTACCGAACACAGAATTTCGCACATTCAAACCATTATCAACCGCCGCGACTTTCTCCCGCAAAACAATCAAAAACTGCAATCTTTATTTAAAAAATTGAAAGCAAAAAACTGAACAACAGCCTTTTTTGTCCACAGATTACACAAATTAACACAGATACAAAAAAATATTGAATTAGACATATTAATTGATATGTGTTAAATATTGAGTTTAAGTATATTAAAAAAATAGTCCGTTGTAAATTGACGATAAAAATAAAATTCTCGTGTCATTGCGGGCTTGACCCGCAATCGCTAATATGCTATATTTCAATCGATTGC
>JAISKN010000347.1 GCA_031260925.1 Prevotellaceae bacterium
GTTTTTAATTAGGTAATCAGGTTGTATAAGGAGTTATTTTACTGTTTACTCAGGTTGTTTTGTTTATTTATCAGGTAAAAATCAGGTTTATTTTTCTAATAATTTTCAACTTGCGAAAGTTGAATAAATTATTTTAACTATTCTTTCTTCTAACTTCTAACTTCTGACTTCTGACTTCTTTCTTCTAACTTCTTTCAAAATTTATAAGAATAACTGACTGAAGGAATTATCGGAAAAATTGAAATCTGTTTTAGCACCGAACGATTGTTTTCATCGTGGTCGGGCAGGACAATAAACGGATTTTTACGGTTATAAATGTTGTAAAAACTGATATTCCAAGTTCGCGTGCCGTGCTTTTTCTGCTTGTGAAAATTTACTCCCAAATCCAACCTGTGATACGAGGCAAGACGATAATTGTTGCGCGACTCGATATAAGTCAGGTTGTGATAATAACTTTCATCGGGCAATTCGCCGACATAGTAGGTCTGCAAACCGAGCGTAGCAGCGTTTCCTGTGGAATAAACCCAAGTTGCGCCGATGTCGATTTTGTCATTAAATTTGTGCGTTGCGGTAATGCTGATGTCGTGCCGCCTGTCGTATTTTGCGGGGAAAGTTTTGCCAAAATTGATTTCCTGCCCCAGACGGTCAAATTTCCGTTCCGATTTCGACCAAGTGTAAGCCACCCAACCTGTGGTTTTGCCGATAGTTTTTTGCACCATAAATTCCAAGCCATACGACCAGCCGCACCCCATTACAACCTTGTCTTCCCAACCTGCGGAAAGCCCGAAAAACGATGAGCCTTCTTTGTATTCGAGAATATTATTCATATTTTTATAATAGCCTTCGAGCGTAAATTCCACAATATTTTTCAGATTATAAACGCCCGAAAGCGCAACTTGGTGCGTTGTCATCGGCGCAATTTTTTTGGTAACAGGCACCCACAAATCTGTCGGCAGGCTAATGCTGCTGTTAGAAAGCAAGTGAATATATTGGCTCATATAGGAGTAGCCTGCTTTGATTGAAAAATTGTCCGTTACCAAAAAACGCCCGCTAAAACGCGGTTGCAGCGAGTGGTAAAATTGTTTTTGCACCAAAAAAGTTGAGTAACGCAAGCCTGCATTAATTTTAAACCGCCTGCCGAGCGAAATATTATCTTCGCCATAAATCGAAAGTTCGCTCGCAGGAATTGGCGTGTTTTTGATGTCAAAACCATCATTAAAATCATCACCCATAAAATCGCCTTTGAGGGTAAAAACTTCGGGGCTAAATTTGTGAAAAACATAATTTAACCCAAATTTTATCTCGTTCCAAGAATTTGGTGTATAGTCAAAATCAGATTTCAAGTTAAAATCATTAATCGCAGAAGAGTAACGGACTGATGCCGCATTTTTTTCCGTTGTGCCGTCATTTAAAAATTCTTTCTCTTCGTTGCCCATCTGTATCGCAAAACGGTAGCGGGTATAGGCAAAAGTCGTGTTCATAAACATACGGTTGTTGATGACGTGATTCCACCTGAGCGCAGAAATCAGATTGCCCCATTTCCAATCCATTTTAGTAGTATTTTCGTGGCTAATGCTGTAAAGTTCATCGCTGTAATCGCCGCCATAATTGTTGTAATCGCCGTATTTATCGATTGTTTTTACATTAATCGCATCATCGCCCATATAAAAACTGAGGTACAGTTTATCTTTGTCGGAAAAACGGTGCGTAATTTTCGCATTTACATCATAAAAATAGTAGCCCGCCTTAACATTTTGTTCGGAAATTTTATTAAAAATCGCCAATGCAGGCGCGGTAAGCACGTCAAAATATGTTCTTCGCGCGGAAAGGCTGAAAGTAGTTTTGTCTTTGATAATCGGACCTTCAAAATTCAATTTTGCAGAAATAAGTCCGATAGAAAAATTGCCGTGAAATTTTTTTGCATCGCCGTCTTTCATTCTAATGTCAATCACAGACGAGAGCCGCTCGCCAAAATGTGCAGGAAAACTGCCTTTGTAGAGCGTAACGCTTTTGATGGCATCGGTGTTGAAAATTGAGAAAAAACCAAAAAAGTGATTGACGTTATAAACAGGAATTTCGTCAAGCAGCACCAAATTTTCGTCAGGACCGCCGCCGCGCACATAAAAACCTGCCGATGCCTCCGTTCCCGACTGCACGCCGGGCAAAAGTTGCAACGCCTTAATCACATCAGGCTCGCCCAAAAACGCAGGCACGCCCTTAATCTGCTCAATCGGCACTTCGACCGCGCTCATCTGCGAGCCTTTCACCCCAAGTTGATTGCGAGTGCCAATCACGCTAACCTCTTGCAGTTCGTTGGAGTGAGTCAAACGAACATTAATCACGGTGTCGTTTTTCAAACTCGTTTTTACGTCAAATAAATGATAGCCAACGTAGGAATATTGCAACAAAACATCGCCTTCGGGCAGTGTCAGCGAATAAAAACCGTAGGCATTACTCACCGCAACTTTGCGCGAATTTTGCTCAAAAGCGGTTGCGCTAATCAGCGTTTCACCCGATTCATTATCAACAATATAACCACTTATTGTAATATTTTTAGCAAAAATAAAACTCGGAAAAATAGCGATTAACAAGAATGCGACAAGGTTTTTATTCATACAAAATATTATTTTTGATTTGTTAATAAGGCTGTTTGTGCTTGTAAATAAAAACGCAAAGTTATATAAAATATTGTGTAAATATGCGTTTGTTTGTTGAATTTGCTATCAATTCGTTAAAATCAAAAAGTATATGCTTTTTTACAAAAACATATACTTTCCTCAAAAAACAACTTTATCTATTTTTTCAAAAACTTTTGCGTAATAATACCTTTATCAGTATGGATTTTGATTAAATAAACGCCGTTTGCCAAGTTTGACACGTCTATTGAATTATTATTTGGGCAATTCATAATTATTTTGCCTGAAATATCATTAATCTCAACTGATTTAATTTTCAATTTTCCATTATCAATTTTCAATTCCGTTGTTACAGGGTTTGGATAAATTTTTATTACATCGCTATCAATTTCGTTTACGCCTGTTGCTGTGCCTTTCTCCGCACGAATTACATTGATTTTATAGGTTTTTGTATAATTGCCCCAACCGTCTCGTATTTGTATTTCAGTCAAATTATCGCCTTCCGACAACTGAAAATCAGTAACATTTCCGCTCAATATTTGTGCCTGAGGCGAATTTTTTATTCCCTCAATATCAATGCTTGTTACGCTGTTATCTACATTTATTGTGTAGTTGTAAATTCCCGCGTTAAATGCAGGCGAAAGCGTGCCTTGACTGATATTAATATTTTGCAGAAAAGCGTCTGTTGCAACTACCTCGCTGGAATATGCCGCAACTAATTCTTTGGTTTGGCGTATCGTTTTGGCGTTATTTGCGTCTGCCGAGCCTGCTTTTGTTCCTTCAAATTCAATGTTTGGACTGGAAAAATGCGGAATACGCGGGAAATTTATGCCGCCTGTATTTTCATAACTCATTACTGTTGAAAATTTGTTGCCCAAAGAAGTTACGTCCTTAAAACCGTGTGCGTAACTGTAAAGTGCTTGGCTGTCGGTGTCTGTGTGATGTCCGCAACCGAAATTATGCCCGATTTCGTGAATCATTGTGTAGCCGCTCATAAGCGTTTTTACCTGCACAACCGAAAACCCTGATTTTTGATTGCCGTATTCGTTGCTCATAATGTAGCCTGCACCGAGAACGCCGCTTGAAACATCGCCGAGCAACATCACTACAAGGTCGGCTGCGTAACGGCTGCGCAGTGCGTGCGCCTCGTCTGCCAAACCGTCTTGCGGGTCTTTCAACTTGTTCAAATCGGTGTTTGGGCTGCTGCTTTCTTCATAATCTACTTGCTGTTTATGAACAAGATTGAGCGTTACGCCTGTTTGTGAATTGCTCAAAACCAAGTTTGAACGCGAGATAGACTGGTCTATCAAATCGTTAATGTCGCTGCCGTTTTGCGCAGCCCATTCGTTTGCTGCGGGCGTATAAACCACAAGCACATCAACGGTTACGGCTGCGTTGCTTTCGGGCAAAGTTGGAGTTACTGCGCGATGTTTTGAATTGCAGCAAGATTCATTGTCAAAAATTGCAATACATTCCTGCGCCTTTACGGAATTAATTCCGAATACTGAAAACATCATTATTGATGTTAAAACTAATACTTTTAAATTTTTCGTCATAATTAATCTGTCTTTTTTCAGTTAAATATTAATAATATTATTTATAAAATTTATTATCGAGTTAGACTGAAAGAAAACAGTTTGGTTTAATTTTAAAAAAAAATTGTAAATTGTGCGAATCAGAGGTAGAAATGTGTTGAATATAATCAACAGCGTGCAGTAGAGCCTGTTCCGATGAAAATCGGAATACGCAATATAAATAACATTTAGTGCCTAACGGCACAAAGAATTGGGGGGTAAATCATTTTTCTACCAATATAATGTGCCTAACGGCACAAAAAAGCATCAAAATATAAAATTTTACACCTGATTGGCATTAATAAGGAAAGACAATGCTCTCTACTTCTTCTTGTGAAAAAGTGTGCATAGTAAAAATGTTCCATTCAGGAGTAATGTATTTGAATCTGCCCGCAGCAACGCCACAATTATTTTCTGTTCCATCTTCATTATACTGTACACCTGTTAAATCTTTCCAATAATCTGCGGCTGCCATTAAGAGATATTTGGGTGTTTCGCTGTAGTTTTCAACACCTGTAAGTCGCGCCTTGCAAGTAACAAACACCCCCAGCAGATTATCTCTGGAAACAGAGGCGCGTTCTGTGTTCCAATAATGGAAATTGAAACCAGAACCTGCTTGTACCGAAATCCCGCCGTCAAGTTCATTTTGCACCGATAATGGTGGTATAATACCATTGTCAGGTCCAAAATCTTCTTTGAAAAACCAACCATCAACACGTTGCGTAGATAAAACTTGTTTCCAAGTCCTGTCCGCTTGGTAAATATATACTTTCAAATCTTTGATATGAACTCTAACCAATGGGAAATCAATATTTGGATTAGGGTGGTTTTTTTCAGCATAAACCTGCCCCCAGCCTATAATTGCCTTCCAACCATCTGGCAAATGAATACCTGCTTGAACATTAGGGTTGCTTTGCCAGTCCCACGATTCAGGAACTCCAGATGGAAAACCTTCGTGCGGCAGAAACATATCATATTTAAAACTATCATCTTGTAACTCATTAATATTTCCATTGTTAGCATTATCACAACCTGCAAAGGAAACGATTACAAGCATAATGCCGAAAAATATTCTGTTTTTCATAATTTATTATATTTTAAAAATTGGACATAAAATTTCAAAAATGAAGTTTTAAAAAATATTTCCGCAAAATTAGTTATTATTTTTTGAAAAATTTATTATCGAATTAGAAAGAAAACAGTTTTGATTAAACAAGGACAAAAACAGGGCTGTCTGAAAACGTTTTTTTGCACGCATAATTCGCTGATTTAATAGATAAACCGCAGATTGTCAATTAATTAACAATCTGCGGTTTATCTAATTTTATTGCACCTGTTTGTTGAATTTGCTAAAAATTAATATGCTCATACAGGTAAAAAATGAAAAAAATACGGACTGCGAAAAATGCAGTCCGTAACTTTTATTTTTTAACTTTTAACTTTTAGTTTTTAACTAAATTGTGTTTTTTGCAAAAATCTTTCAAAATTCCTTCCAAATTTGGATAGCCGATTTCTTGGAGTTCATAGCCGACTTTTACTGCTGGCTGATTGATTTTTACAATTCTGCCCAAGTCAATCGGAGTGCCGATTACCACTGCATCGCAAGGCGTGTTGGCAATGGTTTTTTCGAGGTCGCGCACCTGCTCGTCTCCGTAGCCCATTGCTGGAAGAAGAGTGCCGATTTCGGGATATTTCTCAAACGTGTAGGCGAGTTTGCCCACTGCGTAAGGTCTTGGGTCAATCAGTTCGGCTGCGCCGTGTTTGAGGGCGGCAACTGTGCCAGCACCGATTTTCATTTCGCCGTGAGTAAGCGTTGGTCCGTCTTCCACTACCAAAACTCGTTTTCCGCGAATTAACTCAGGTTTATCAACTGTGAGATACGATGCAGCATCTACTACAACGGCTTTCGGGTTGATAGCAGCAATATTTTTGCGGACAGTATTAATATCTGCCAAAGATGCGGAGTCAATTTTATTGATAACAATCACGTCAGACATTCTTGCAACCACTTCGCCAGGATAGTACGAAACCTCTGCATTCGGGCGCAACGGGTCAACTACGCCAATGGTCAAATCGGGCGTGTAGAACGGGAAATCGTTGTTTCCGCCGTCCCAAATCACAACATCGCAGCCGTCAGGGTCTTTTTCTGCCTCGCGCAAAATCGCCTCGTAATCAACGCCTGCGTAAATCACATTGCGCTCTGTAACAACGTGCGGCTCGTATTCTTCCATTTCCTCAATGGTACATTCGTGCTTTTTGAGGTCGGCAACGGTAGCAAAACGCTGAACTTTCTGTTTTACCAAATCGCCGTAAGGCATCGGGTGGCGCACTGCAACAGGTTTCAAGCCCATTTCAACGAGTATTTCGATAACTCTGCGCGAGGTCTGCGATTTGCCGCAACCTGTGCGCGTTGCACCAATGGCAATAACAGGTTTGGTCGATTTAATCATCGTTTCCTTTGTGCCGAGCAGCCAGAAGTCCGCGCCGGCAGCATTCACAATCGCGCTAACGTTCATCACGCGCGGATAAGGCACGTCTGAGTACGCAAAAACGCACACATCAACGCTGTATTTTTTGATTAATTCGGGTAAATCCTTTTCCTCGAAAATGGGAATGCCCGCAGGGTAAAGTTCGCCCGCAAGTTCGGTTGGATATTTTCTGCCTGCAATATCAGGAATTTG